>JBBREW010000131.1:0-7387 GCA_038225335.1 Rhodobacterales bacterium | reverse complement strand
TGACAACAGCAACAACTGGGAAGTCCGCGTGACGACCTACGACTCTGCCAACCAGCCGACAGTCAGTCTGACAACGCTGGCCGGGATGTCATCGGAATACCTGCCATATTTTGAAGAGACGCCATCCGTCATCGCTTGATCTCCGGCCAGATACAAAAGCCTTTTGCGGCACAACACCGCAAAAGGCTGCCACCGGATCACCGGCGGGAGGTGTGCCGTCCAGCCAGAGATCAAAACCACCCAATCGCCGCGCATGCGTGCACCAGTCATCAGACGTGATGGCTGGTGTCCGTGCATTGCGGGCTAGCATCAACTCCGGCTGCTGGGTTTCGCGTTTATATTACATAATACTGATTATACGATTTAAGTATACGGGATGGCGCTGACTGTGAAACCTTGCAACGCCCCTTCTTCTGGAAAGGATCTGTCACGACCCTCACACCTCCAGATCAAGCACGAGGATGCCCTCAATGCCGCCGACAGCATGGTCCACAAGCTGTGCGCCAAGGGCCTTGTGCTGCGGGTTGTCCGCATAGGTCTGCAATGCAGCCCAACTGTCGAAATCAATGATGAAACCGTGCATGTAACCGCGCTCCATCTGTTCCGGGCTGTGTGATCTGCCACCGGTGAAATTCTGCGCACCCGGCAGGTTTTCGGCCAGCGTGGCAAGCCCCGCATAGATCTCTGCGATCCTGTCTTCGGTGGTGTCAGACCTGAACCGGGTCAGGACAATGTGGCGGATCATGTGGTATTCCCCTTGGCTTGCTTCATCAATTCATCAACCATTTCACGCCGCAGCGCCTCACATTTCACCGCAAATTCCCCTCAAAACCAGCCGCTGTGTATCCCGGCGGACAGAACCAACGAGAATACAACCAGGGTCACGACGCCGAACACACCGTTCCAGATCATGCTGACCTGCAGCGGGCTGCGATTGACAATGGCCCCGACATAGATCGCTGTCGTGGCAAAGGGTGCCAGACAGACAGTCAGCGTCCATCCGGCCAGCAAGGCAAAAACCGCCGCCTGCTGGGACATCAGCGGTGTACGGACGATGAATTCTGCCAGTACGATAACGGTGATGATGGGATGCAGGCCGATCATGGCCAATCCCAGTGTCACCCAGACCAGGGCCAGCCCCAGACCCACAGACCCGCCCCATGCGACGATGGTTTCCAACAGCGGATCAAGGGCCTGTTGCGGCACGATCGCCACCAGCAACGACCCGATCAGCCCCGCCAGCACAAAGACACCGATTTCATTCACAGACCGTGGCGCGCTGTCGACAAAATCGCCTGCCAGACGCCCCGGCCCTGTCGTCCCAAAGCGGACGCAGACCCAGATCAAGGCATAGAAAGGCACGATCATCACCAGAACCTGTTGAAATGTCAGGTCAACGACCGTGTCGACAGCGATCACCAGTGTCGCCAGAACAGCCAGATGACCCAGCACCATCAGCAATCCGCGCCCGTCGCCCGGCTGGACCGGCACGCGCAGCGGTTTGGGAAGAACCGGGAACAGACGGCGTTCCACAACATCCATAGTCCCTCCCAAGGCCATGAATCCAAGCGCAAATCCAATCCCCCAAGGGGCTGCATCCCGCCAATGGACATCCGTGAAAACCAGCAACAGCATGTTCAGCGCAATACCGAACGGCGACCAGAATGCGATCGTGGCAAAGCCGCGCACGATGGCGGTGACGATCCGCCGCTCTCTGATGTCATGAACATGGGGGCTGACCTCGCTTGTCTGTTCCAGCCTGCGCTGCCCTGCAAGTGTCATGTCGATCAACAGGCCCAAACCGCCAAGGTTCAGCAGCACGCCAAACAGATTGCCGCCCAGACCCAGAGAGACATAGCGCCGCGACGGTGGCTGGTTCGCCAGAAAGGCACCTGCCGCGGTAAATGCCGGGTCCCGTTGCGCCACAAGGCGCAGAAACGTCAAGGCGATCAGGATGGACGACAGGAATGACACCCGTGCCGCCGCCTGCCCTACGGTCGACCCCGTCACACTGCCGCTCAGATACCCTGCACCGAAAATCAGCACCGCCGCCACGGCAAAGACCTTCACGATTCCAGAGGCATGACCGATGTTCAGCACGATGAACGCAAGGATCAGCACCGCGCTGACACCGTAGGCGAGGCCGGGCATCCCGAACCCGGCGATCACATTGGCGATGAACCCCGTGGCAAGCAACACCGCACCGCTGCGCCGTTTCAAATCTGACATGCCGGAAATGTCGGGCGCGGTCATTGTCCCGTTGCCCCGTTGGCGGATGCCCGGTGCAGGTCAGGCATCGCGGGCCGCCGCAAGGCCCTGCATCGCGAATTGCGGCACGTAGGCCCCTAATTTTGCAGCCTTTTCCGGGTTCGACGCATTGCCGGACATGCCACGCGCCTTGACGCCCTGCAAGATGGCGGCCATCCGGAAGAAACAGAAGGCAAGATAGAATGAAAACAACGGGATACCGGGCAGTCCCTGATGCGCGCAATAGGCGGCGATGAATGCGTCGTCCGACGGCAGACCAAGGGCGGCGCGGTCGACCCCCGCCAAACCGCGCCCGTCCGGTCCGGGCGGCATCCGCCATTGCATGATCACGGCGGCCAGATCGGCAAAGGGATGGCCCAGCGTCGACAGTTCCCAGTCCAGCACGGCGACCACATCCGTTCCATCCTGTGCAAACAGCAGATTATCGATCCGGTAATCGCCGTGCACCAATGTCCGGCGGCCGTCATCGGGCGGGCAATGGGCGGTCAGCCAGTCAATCAGCTCATCCATCGCCGGGATATCCTCTGTCGCGCTGGCACGGTATTGGGTCGTCCAGCGGGCGATCTGACGGGCATAGTAATCCCCCTGCGGCCCGTAATCACCCAGCCCGACCGCCGCCGGATCGACGCTGTGGATCGCACCGAGCGTGCGGCCCATCGCCGCGATCACAGCACCGCGATCCGCAACCGACAACCCCGGCAGGCGGGGATCGTCAAAGCCGCGACCCGCAACGTGGTCCATCAGATAGAACGGCGCACCGATGACGCTGTCGTCTTCGCACAGCAGATGCATGTGCGGCACCGGGACCGGGGTGTCCCGCAAGGCGTGCTGCACCCGGAATTCACGGTCCACCGCATGGGCGGATTTCAGCAAAACCCCTCCCGGCTTGCGCCGCAGCACATAGGCACCAGCGCCGGTATCGATGCAAAAGGTCGGATTGGACTGCCCGACCGCGAACCTGCGGCACGTCATCGCCCCGTCAAATCCCGGCAACCGCCCATCGACCCAAGCCACGACCGCCGCCAGATCCGGCTCACCGGGCTGGGGGCCATGCCCCTGATCTGATCCCATCGCTGACGCCCCTCTGAACCCTAACGGGTGAAAGGATAGTCGTTGCACAAGGGACCACAACCCGCCGCGGGTCTGTTGTTCCTGATCCGTCGCCGTTATGACGCCGGGGAACAGATGAAAGAGATGGATATGACCACCTGCGACATCGGCCTGTTGGGCCTTGGCACCATGGGTGCGGCCCTTGCCCTGAATATTGCCGACAACGGTTTTGACATTGCGGTCTACAACCGCACGACCGCTGTCACCCACGCCTTCAAGGCGGATGCGCAGGACCTGTCGCACCGCATCACGGCCACCCAGACGCTGGAAGCGTTTGTCGCCGCCCTGTCGCGGCCGCGCGCGATCATCCTGATGGTCCCGGCGGGCGAGCCGGTCGATCAGCAGATCGCCGCCCTGCGGCCCTTGCTGGACCCCGACGACCTGATCATCGACGCGGGCAATGCCAATTTCCACGACACCAACCGCCGGTCAAATGACGCGGTTGGGTTTCAGTTCATGGGCATCGGTGTGTCGGGCGGCGAAGACGGTGCGCGCCACGGCCCGTCCATCATGGGGGGCGGACCAAAGCCCGCATGGGACCGGGTGTCCCCGATCCTGACCGCGATTGCCGCGACGCACGATGGGACCCCCTGTGCGACATGGATGGGACAGGCCGGTGCCGGTCATTTTGTCAAAGCCGTCCACAACGGGATCGAATACGCCGACATGCAGATGATCGCCGAAGTCTACGGCATCCTGCGCGACGGGATGGGGCTGGATGCGGCGGCAGTCGCCGATGTCTTTGATCGCTGGAACGCCGGACCCCTTGCCTCCTATCTGATCGAGATTTCGGGCCGGGTGGCCGCCGCCGTCGATACCGACACCCAAGGGCCCCTGCTGGACGTCATCACCGATGTCGCCGGACAGAAAGGCACCGGGCGTTGGACCGCGATCGAGGCGCAGCATCTGGGCACCCCCGTTCCCGCGATCGAGGCCGCCGTCGCCGCCCGCAATCTGTCGTCCCGGCGCGATCTGCGTGCCATCGGTCAGGACCTGTTCGCTGCCGCCCCGCGTGCACTGGACGGTGTCCTGACGCTGGATGATCTGGAAAGCGCGCTGATCGCAGGCAAGATCATCTGCTATGCCCAAGGGTTCACAATGATCAGCGCCGCCTCTGACAGCTTTGGCTGGGCCCTGCCCTTGCCGGACATCGCAAAGGTCTGGCGAGCGGGCTGTATCATCCGATCCGTCATGCTGGACGATATGGCCACCGCATTGACCACGACACCCGACCAGAACCTGATGTTTGGCGCACCCTTTGTGGATGATCTGAAATCCCGCCACGGGGCTTTGCGGCAGGTCGTGGCGCAGGCGGCGCTGCACGGTCTGGCCGTGCCGGCCCTGTCCTCTGGGCTTGCCTATTTCGACACGATGCGGACGGCGCGCGGCACGGCAAACATGCTGCAAGGGCAGCGCGACTATTTCGGGCGTCACGGGTTTGAACGGCTGGACCGCGACGGACGCGATTACCACGGTCCCTGGGCAGGTTGACCCACCGACCGGATCAGGGTTTGACCACCAGACCCGGTGGCGTGGCGCACAACCGGTCCGCCCCGGTGTCGGTGATCAGCACCGGTTCGGTCATCTCTATGCCGCCGTCGTCCAGCCACAGGGCGGGCATGAAATGAAACGTCATGCCCGCCGCCAGAACGGTCGTATCGCCCGCGCGCAGTGACATCGTGCGTTCGCCCCAGTCGGGCGGATAGGACATGCCGATGCTGTAACCGACCCGGCTGTCCTTGTGAAACCCATGGCTGGTCAGGGTGCCGTTGAACACGCGGGCCAGATCCTCGCAGCGCACACCGGGGCGCGCCATCGCCATGACCGCATCCGTGGCCGCGATCACCGCGTCTTCGGCGCGGCGATAGACATCCGGCACGGGGCCCAGAAACAGGGTGCGCGACTGGGGGCACTGATAGCGCCGGTAAGCCCCCGCAATTTCAAAGAATGTCGGCACGCCGGGCAACAAGGGGCTGTCGTCCCACGTCAGATGCGGGGCGGTTGCATCGCGCCCTGACGGGGCCATCGGCACGATGGCGGGATAATCTCCCCAGTGGCCGTCGGCCCCTTCGATCCCGATGGCCATGACCTGCGCCACCAGATCGTTCTTGCGCATGCTCACCTGCGCTGCGGCGGCGATATGGGCGTGCATGCGGGTCACGATCGCCCCCGCGCGGCGCAGATAAGTGATCTCTGTCGGTGACTTGATCGCCCGGCACCAGTTCACAAGGCCCGTCGCATCGCGGATCAGGGCCTGCGGCAAGGCACGGGCCATCACCTCGCCTGCGGCGGCGGTGAAATAATAGTTGTCCTTTTCCACCCCCAGCCGTTCCGCAGCCCACCCCAGCGTCTGCAAAAGGCTGCACAGATCGGTCATCGGATGTTTTGCCGGATTTTGCACATGGCTGTCGTCATAGCCATGAATGTGATCGTCGGTCATCCAGACGGTGCGGCGCGCGCCCGCCGCATCCATGCCGCGCCCCCACCAGACCGGCGGACCCTGCGGACCCACGATCACGCCCTGATGCACATAGAACGACCAGCCGTCATACCCGGTCAGCCACCCCATGTTGCTGGGGTCCGTGATGAACAGGCAGGTCAGGTCCGCCTGCCCCATGGCCACACGGACACGCGCCAGCCTGTCGGCGTATTCATCGGCACCAAAGGCAGGATTCGGGTGGGTCATGTAATGAATATGCGCCGCCAGCCCGCAGGCTGGCAATCTGCAACCGTGCGGTCAGAGCGTGGGCAGGATCACGGTGCAGGTCGTCCCCTGCCCGACGGCACTGGTGATCACCAGACGTCCCCGGTGGCGGCTGATGATATGCTTGACAATGGCAAGCCCCAGCCCCGTGCCCCCCAGATGGCGGCTGCGGTGCGTATCGACCCGGTAGAACCGTTCGGTCAGGCGCGGCACATGATGCGCGGCAATGCCCGGTCCGCGATCTTCGACATGCAGGGCCAGACCGATGCCGCGCAGCTTGCGGTGAAACACCGGCGCATCCAGCCGCACCGACAGCACACCACCGCTGCCCCCGTATTTGACCGCGTTTTCCACAAGATTTCCGATCACCTGTCGCATCTGGTTGGCATCCGCCAGCACCTGCGCGCCGTCGCTGCTGTCGGTCAGGGTCACGGTCACACCGCCCGCGGCGATCACGGGTTCCAGATCGGCCAGCGTGGCGGTGACCAGCGCGCCGATGGCGACCGTCGCGCCCGGGCGCACCCGCTCGTCCTCCTCCACCCGGCTGAGGGACAACAGGTCATCGACAAGCTGCGTCATGCGCAAGGCTTCGCGTTCCATGATTCCCAGAAACCGGTCGCGCGCGTCGGGGTCGTTGCGGGCCGCACCGCGCAGCGTTTCGATGAAACCCAGCAGGGCCGTCAGCGGTGTGCGCAATTCGTGACTGACGTTTGCGACAAAATCGCGCCGCAACTGGCCGACTTCTGCAGCGGCGGTCTGATCCTCGAACGTCAGGACAACGCGGCCGGCATCGGGCATCACATGCACAAGCCATGTGGTATCTCGGCCCCCATCGCGGCCCAGCCAGCGGCTCTGCCCCGGTTTGCCCGACCGGATGGCCGATTCGATAGCTTCCAGAACAATGGGTTGCCGCAGGGCATTGATATAGTGGCGTCCCAGCAGATGATCGCCCAGCACCGCAGCCAGGGACGGGCTGATCGCCACAATGATCTGGGATTCGTCCAGCAGCATGACGGGAAACGGCAAGGCTGCGACAGAAATCATCGGTGCGGGATCAGCCATGCGTCACACTGTCAGCAGAGTTGTAAATTTCTGAACTGCTGCCACCTTGCGTTGTATGATATGATGGGTCAAAGAGTGTTGCGCATTGCGCGCGACGATATTGCATTTTTGTGGCCCGCGACGGCTGGCAACTGGTTACGAGGCATTGTTGGTGAACACGGCGCAGGATATATTGCAGGCTTCCAAGGTGAAGCACAATCGGCTGCTGATCGTCGGCGACATCGGTCGCTGGATGAACACAGG
>JBBREW010000130.1:0-7388 GCA_038225335.1 Rhodobacterales bacterium | reverse complement strand
CGGCGGTTCGTTGTGCGCCGCAAGATGGACCGAAAACACCGGGTCTGACCCTGCACGGCCACTGATAAAACGCGGCACCCGCGACGCACCGACCGCGTGGCGCACAGCGATCAACGCAGTCTGCATCACAATCAAGGCAGCACAGGCCGCAAGCGCGACACTCGGCACAAACGCCGTCACCAGCATGATAAACATCACGCAAAGCACCATATGCTTCATGATTGACCTCCAGACGAGGGTATCCGGCAGATGGCAAACCAACCGCTGTTACCTGCTGGGCAAACAAAATAGCTGTCTGAATGTTCCGGCTGAACCGCAGCCAAGCGGCACGCGGTGGATTTAATCCGCCAATTGCGGGCTTTGTTGCAGCCTCGCTTCAAGCTAGATTAAGGGGGTGTCAATCGGCCTGCGGAAACCACGACGTGTCCATATCGGAATAGCGGTTTTGAAAGTCCGTCATGGCCACAAGGTCGTCTTCGCGCAAGACCTGAAGCCTGTCCGCTGTGCGCTTGATGTAACCTTCGTCTTCCAGTGCCACCATCGTGCGGCTGACATAGACGTTCGTCAGGCCAAGGTAATCGCCGATCTGTCCTTGGGTCAGGGGCATGTTGATCGTGTCCGTCATTTTGGTATTCGTGACCCGCAGCCGTGCCAGCAGGTCCAAAATCATGTAGGCAATCTTTTCCTGCGCGCGCATCCGGCCCATCGCCCGTAGAAGATCAATAAAGACAACCTGATCCCGCAGGGCGATGGACAGGATCAAGGCCGACAGCCGTGGCGATTCCCGCAAAATTGTGTCCAGTGACGATTTCGGGAAAGGACACAGGCACACCGCCTGTGCCGTGCGCAGCGTCGTTGTCATGTGCGACAGTGCAATGTCCGGAAAGCCGATGATGTCGCCGGGATGGTGGATCTTGACCACCTGCCGCCGCCCGTCGGGCAGGTCCGTATAGCTGAACAGCCAGCCCTTGCTGACGACAAACAATTCCTTTGCCACATCACCGCTGCGATAGATGTCGCGACCCGACGCATAGTCCCGTTCAGTTTTTTCGAGGCTCGCAAGCTGTTCCTTTTGCGTGTCATCAAGGCTGATGTAGTGGGACAGCTTGGCGACAAGGCAACTGGACTGAACAGGAACACTCATGAAAACCGAACTTTCTGATTGCGGGCAAAAGGCGCCGGCGGCCGGGGTGGCGTGTCACAATTATGTGCGCTGGGGGTGGCTGGCCAGTGCAATTGCGGGGCCAGTGTCCTGATCTTGATCTGGTCCTATTTACAGCACGCCTGTGCATGAATTGCAACGCTGGCCTTTGAGTGCCGGGCCGCACGCAGGATGCAGACGGTCAGTCGCACAGATGAAAAATGCCGGACCCTGCGGTCCGGCATTCTGGTGTTTCAGTTTGGAAAGGTGGGTTCAGTTCAGCCCGGCATCGAAAAGGTAAACCTTTTCATCGGGGCGTGGCTGCCAGTTCACGCGGTTGCTGACGCCGTAGAAATCCGGCTGGAAATACATGTGCAGCCAAGGACCGTCGTCGTAAAAGACCTGCAGCATCTCGTCGATGATGACGCGGGTGTCTTCTTCGGTTTCGGCGGCGGATACATCGGCCCAGCGGTCAAACCAGCGCGGGTCATCCCAATGGGTATAGTTGGTGCCGGCATCGACAGTGCCAAGGTCGGCCATGTCATAAAGTGGCGACCACAAGGCCCCACCGGACCCAAGGAAGAACAGCGGACCCGCGTTGCGTTCGCGGATCAGCGGCACGAACACCGATGACCATTCCATCAGTTCCAGTTCGACATCAATGCCCACGTCGGTCAGAAACTGGGTCACAGCCTGCACGACGTTGGCGTCGTTCAGGTAACGGCCTTGACCCGCCTGAAACTTGATCGAGAACCGGTTGCCGTCGTCACCGCGTGGCCAGCCGGCCTCGTCCAGCAGTTGTTCAGCCATATCGGGATCATAGGGATACGGCTCCAGGCTTTGATTGGCGTTGGGCGGGTTCACGATGCCCGTCATCCGTTCGCATTCGAAATTCAGCAGTTGCGTGCAGATGGCGGGCACGTTCACCGCGTATTGCAGGGCGCGGCGCACGTTCGGATCGGCGATGGCGTCGGCACCCGGCATGTCGGCCATGGCCTCTGACAGGTTGAAGCCCACATACATGCGGCGCGTGCCCTGAATCGGATCGACGACAGCGTTGCCGGAGGCGTTGATGACGTCCAGCTGGTCAGGCGCTACGTTCGTGATGATGTCGACGTTTCCGGCCATCAGTTCGGCGGCGCGGGTCGATGCTTCTGGAATGATGCGCCAGCGGATTGTCTGGAACCCGACCTCTGCGCCCTCGATGGCCTCCAAGACGATTTCAGAACCGCGTGACCAGTCGGTCAGTTCGTATGACCCGGACCCGACCGGCGTGGCGGATGCCTCGTCCAGGGTCATCGCTTCATAGCTGTCCATGCAGTGGATATAGACTTCTGCAATCAGGCCAAAGGCGATCTGGCTTTTCTGTGCGATGTTGATCTGGACGCGCAGATCGTCCAGCGCCTCTGCGCCTTCGAAACCGATCGACGAAAAGACGAAACCGGGGGTGTTGCCGGTAAAGGCGTTTTCAGGGTCCGCCGCACGATTGAAGGAATAGGCGGCATCCTCTGCGGTCAGCGCCTCGCCGTCGTGGCAGGTCAGACCTTCGTTCAGGGTATAGACGTAGGCCAGCCCGTCTTCGGAAATTTCAAGGTTGTTGGCCAGATCCGGCTGGGCGACGCCGTCGGCATCCATGGTATAAAGCGTGCCAAAGATATGGCGGGCGATATTGGCATTGTCGCGCGACGAGATCGCAGCAGGTTCGAACGTTGTGATATCTGCGCTGAGCCCGACAACGATGGTATCTTCGGCGACCTGCGCCGATGCCCCCGTTGTCAGGGCGAGGCTTGCAGCCCCGGCGGCCAGAATGTGGTAGAGTCTCGGCATTGACTTTCCTTTCACCTGTTGGATTGAGCGGATGGCCTTTGACACTCTTGCTGGTGTCTCGGGCCGGGTGGGGTGATGTCGACGCCGGATGGTGTTGGGTTTCAGACGGCGACGGTCACACGGATTGCACGATGGTCACCGGGTCAAAGACCGCGAGTGTTCGTGTGTGTTCGGAAATAAGGGCAATGGCACGGTCGGTATCGCGGGCCGCAAGGGCATCGACGATGGGCGGGTGGTTGCCTGCGATTTCTGTCAGGTTGCTTTCATCGCGGTTTCGCAGGGCCATGATCTGATGGATCCGCAGATACAGGTTTTTCCAGGAAGCCCGCAGCAGGTCATGATCCGCCAGCGTGATCAGTGTGTGGTGAAACGCCTCGTCCGCTGCGATCAGGGCCTCGAAATCATCGGCGGCAGCGGCGGCGGTCATGGTGTCGCAATGCTGCCGCAACAGATCAAGGGGTGCGCCGTTTTCAAGGATGCGGCGCACGGCCATCACCTCGTAGACTTCGCGCAGGGAATAGGTTTCCCCGACTTCGCGGGCGGTCAGGGGTTTCACACGCTTGCCCTTGTAGGCAATGGTTTCCACCAGACCGTCGTTTTCAAGGATCTGGATGGCTTCGCGGATCGGGGCGCGGCTAACGTTCATCTGTTCTGCCAGCGCCGTTTCCACAAGACTGGTGCCGGGTTTCAGACGGCCCGACAGGATCGCCGTGCGCAGGCGGTCAGCAACCTGCACCCGCAGCGGCACGTTTTCGATCGGGGCGATGTCATGCGGCAGATCCGCGGTTAGATTGTTGCTGGTGGTCACGGCGTCACATCCTCGGGGCTGTTGCAAACGGCCGTCCGGCAGGACGGTTCGTCCATCTACGCGATGTTCGAGGATTTGCTGCACAAAAAACAACCGACATGGCAAACACATGACACCCGACGGGCGTTTGTATATTTTCATCTGTGGAATGTCGACAATACATAAGATGACATTGCGCCGTTGGATTTTGAGTTGTCAAGCGTCGCAGGCCAGCAAACTGCGAAAAATGGTCGTGCAGCGATCAGGTTGTATGAATACAGGCACTGAAGTGGCCGGGGGCGATCTCTCTCAGGGGTGGGACGACCGCGGCGCAGTCGGCGGTGGCCATCGGGCAACGGGTCCGGAACACGCAGCCCGATGGCGGATTGATCGGGCTGGGGATATCACCCCGCAGGACGGTTCTGGACCGGCGGCGACCGGGGACCGGGACAGGCACCGCAGACAAAAGCGCCTGCGTGTAAGGATGATTTGGCCGTGCATACAGATCAGCGGCAGATGCGATTTCCATCACCTTGCCCAGATACATCACGATGACCCGGTCGCAGATATGTTCGACAACCCCCAGATCGTGCGCGATGAAAAGCATTGTCAGATCAAGGTCGTTCTTCAGATCTTCCAGCAGGTTGATGACCTGCGCCTGAATGGACACGTCCAGCGCGGATACGGGTTCGTCCGCGACGATGAATTCAGGCTCTACGGCCAAGGCGCGGGCAATGCCGATGCGCTGGCGCTGGCCGCCGGAAAATTCGTGCGGATACCGGGCCAGATGATCCGGCGACAGGCCGACCTTTTCCAGCAGCGCGGCGGCGCGCTCTTCACGGTCCGACGGCGTGCCGATCTTGTGCAAATGAAGCGGATGGGTCAGCACGTCGCGCACCTTTTCGCGCGGGTTCAGGCTGGCATAGGGGTCCTGAAAGATGATCTGCATCCGCTTGCGATAGCTGCGCAGATCGGCGCGGTTCAGACCCATGACATCGACGCCACCAAACCGGACAGCCCCGCCCGTCGCCTGTTCCAGTCGCAGAATGGTGCGGCCCACCGTGGTTTTGCCAGACCCGCTTTCACCGACCAACCCGACCACTTCGCCGCGATTGATGGTAAAGGTGACGTCATCGACCGCTTTGACGGCATTCACCTGCCGTTGCAGGATACCCCCGTGGATGGGGAAGTATTTCTGCAGATGCTCCACCTCCAGCAAGGGCGCACCATGCGGCGTGGCGGGCAGGGGGGCGGACATCATGAGGCTTCCTTTTGTGACAGGTCCAGTTCGCGCCACCGCACACAGCGGATCATGTGACCGTCGCCTGCGGTTTCCAGCGGCGGCAGGGCGGCCCGGCACAGATCCGTGGCAAAGGCGCAGCGCGGATGAAAGCGGCACCCCTGCGGCAGGTTCGTCAAGGCAGGTACCGATCCGGGGATCGCCTGAAGCCTGACCTTGTTGATGGATGATCCCAGCCTTGGGATCGAATTCATCAGGCCCGCCGTATAGGGCATCCGCGGGGTGTTGAAGATATCGGTGACGCTGCCGGTTTCGACCACCTGCGCCCCATACATGACCACCACCCGGTCCGCCATTTCGGCCACGACGCCCAGATCATGCGTGATAAAGATGATCGCCATCCCCATCTTGTCCTGCAGATCCTGCATGAGTTCGAGCATTTGCGCCTGAATCGTTACATCCAGCGCCGTGGTCGGTTCGTCCGCGATCAGGATGCGCGGCGCGCAGGACAGGGCCATGGCGATCATCGCCCGTTGGCGCATCCCGCCGGACATTTCGTGGGGATAGTTGTCGACGCGGCGCTTGGGTTCGGGGATGCCGACAAGGTGCAGCATCTCGATGGCGCGGTCGCGGGCGCGGGCCTTTGACAGTTTTTCGTGACGGATCACCATTTCTGCGATCTGCTGACCGATGGTATGGACCGGGTTCAGGCTTGTCATCGGTTCCTGAAAGATCATGCCGATTTCCTTGCCGCGGATATCGCGCATCTGGGCGTCGGAATAGTTGGAAATCTCTTTCCCCGCGAGCTTGATACTGCCGCCCGAGATGCGCCCGATATCCTTGGGCAGCAGGCCCA
This sequence comes from Rhodobacterales bacterium, assembly GCA_038225335.1. Lineage (GTDB taxonomy): Bacteria > Pseudomonadota > Alphaproteobacteria > Rhodobacterales > Rhodobacteraceae > Loktanella. The sequence goes on along the minus strand of JBBREW010000130.1, from coordinate 1,537 downwards.
TGATCGACAGGCTGGTCACGGATTTGCCCGAACCGCTTTCCCCGACAATGGCCAGCGTTTCGCCCGCGTGGACATCAAAACTGACACCGTCGACCGCGTTTATCGACCGCGTGCGGGACAGATCAAAGGTTGTTTTCAGATCGCGCACTTCGAGGATCGGCGTCGTTTGTGTGACATCACGAGGCATGGACTGCTGTTCCTTTGGGCGAACGGGACGCAGAGGCTGGCCCGCGTGCCCTGTTTGCAATTGGGCGCTTGACGGGGGCCGGTTGTGCGTGTTTCTGTTGTTCAACTGTCGACAATCTAAAATATACTTTGTTGGATGTTGCGACCGGTTGTCAAGCATCGCAAGACAAGAACACTGGAAATCGAGGGGACGCCAATGCAACCGGCCACAGGGCAAGCGATCGCGGCGGAAACGGCGCGCAAACGGGCAGGGCTGCGCCATCCCGGCAGCGCCCGCCCCACAAGCCAACCCTTGAACAGCTAAAGGCCCGCGTCAATGTGGACATTCCTTGTACGGCGTCTGCTGCAAAGCATTGTTGTTCTGATCGGGGTGACCCTGATCAGCTTCATTTCCTTGCAGATGGGTGGCGATCCGACCTACCTTTTCGTGTCCGAAAACGCGAGCGCAGAAGAAATTCAGCGCGCCCGCGAAGCCCTCGGTTTCGACAGGCCGCTTTATATCCAGTATCTCAGCTATGTCTGGAATGCCTTGCACGGCGATTTCGGCAATTCACTCAGCTACCGGCAACCGGCAATGGGTGTGGTGCTGGATGCGATGCCGGCCACGATCGAACTGACCTTCTTTTCGCTGGTGCTGGCGATCGGTCTGTCGATCCCCTTGGGGATCTATGCGGCGCTGAACCGAGGCAAACCGGTGGACGGCGGAATCATGACGCTGGCCATGCTGGGGCAATCAATCCCCAATTTCTGGATGGGGATCATGATGATCCTGTTTTTCGGCCTGTACCTTGGCTGGTTCCCGATTTCAGGCCACGTGCCCTTTCTGGAACCGCTGTTTGCGGGCGAATTCAGAACCGCATTCCGCAACCTGCCGCAGTCGGTCTATTACATGATCATGCCGGCGATTGCGGTTGGCACCTATACGCTGGCCCGCAATGCCCGCCTGATCCGGTCATCCATGCTGGAGGTGCTGGGGCAGGATTACGTTCGCACCGCCCGGTCCAAGGGGATATCCGAACGTCGGGTCGTGCTGCATCACGCGATGCGCAATGCCTGGCTGCCGGTCGTGACCATGATCGGGTTGGAATTCGGGTTCCTGCTGGGTGGCGTCGTCGTCGTCGAAACGGTGTTTTCCTATCCGGGGATCGGGCGTCTGGTCTTCAATGCCATCAACCAGCGCGACATTCCGGTGGTGCAGGCCAGTGTGATCTTGCTCGCCTCTGTCTTTATCCTGCTGAACCTTGTCGTTGATCTGATCTATGCGCGCCTTGACCCGCGCGTGAAACTGTAGCGAGGCCGCGCCCATGACCGATCTGAACCCTGCCGGTGTCCCGGCAAAGGCCGTGCCTGT
>JBBREW010000129.1:0-7471 GCA_038225335.1 Rhodobacterales bacterium | reverse complement strand
ACGCTGTCTTCCAGATCAAGGTTGATCACGTCAGCATCGGAGGCTGCCATTTTCGCGAACAGTTTCGTGTTCGATCCGGGGCCGAACAACTGGCAACGGTTGGGACGCGCGGGCGGTGTCGGTTGCAGGCGAAAGGACATGGCGAAGTTTCTTTATTTCAAGTTATGAGTAGTTTTCAGTTAGATTGTTGCGCACCCATGTGCAAGGGCATTTTGCAGGTGCAGCAATATACGGTTTTTGGGGCGGGCAGGTGTCGCCACAGCGCTGCATGGGATGGGTGTGCCCCTGCGGCGGTGGGGCGTCCGCGCGCGACCGGCGGTAAGACTATGGCGCAGCTGTGGCTGACGGTGATGAAAGCACGCAGGAGAATTAGACGGGCTGGTAGGCATCAAATGCAGACAGGAGGACAACATAGAGTCACGTCTGTTATGTCGAACCACAAAAGGGGAAGCGTGGTGGCGTGGGGGAGACTTGAACTCCCGACCTATCGATTATGAGTCGATCGCTCTAACCAACTGAGCTACCGCGCCTTGCTACGGCGCATCGGATAAGCGGGTGGTGCGGCGGTGTCAAACCGATATTTGTGGTTTTCACACATTGATGCCCCACGCCCGGACGAATGTTTTGCCAAGGCTGCCTGCGCTTGACAAGGCGACGGTCCGGCCGCTTGGTTGGCTTGACCGATCCAACTGGGGAAATGCAGATGACTACCGGATTCTTGACGACGCATGTGCTGGATACCGCGCGTGGTCTGCCGGCTGCGGGCCTGACGATTGTGCTGTCGCGGCTTGACGGGCCGGACAGCGGCGCACTGGCCCGCCTTGTCACCAATGCCGACGGGCGCACCGATACGCCGATCCTGCCGCAGGCGGATTTCAGCGTCGGGCAGTATGAGCTGGCGTTTCACGCGGGCGATTATCTGCGGGCGACGGGGCAGGCGGATGACGACGCGGGGCCGTTGTTTCTGGACATTGTCCCGATCCGGTTCGGCATCAACGATGTCAACTCTCATTACCACGTGCCGCTGTTGCTGTCGCCCTATGGCTTTTCAACCTATCGCGGCAGCTGACACAGGGCGTTGCCGCCTCAGGTGCCCCGGCCAAAGGTCAGGGTCGTGAACTGGCGGTAGGGTTCATCGGCGGTCACGCGGATCGACGGAAATCCGGCGTGGTTGGGGGCATCGGGCCAGCTTTGCGCCTCGAACGCCAGACCTTCGTAACGGCCTTTGTCGCAGCGCACGATCCAGCGGCCGTCAAAGACCTGTATCCCCGATTGATCGGTGGCCATCGTCATGGTGACACCTGATTTGCCGATCAGCCACAGGACATCGCGCAGGGCGGTATTGGCGTCTGACAGGCACAGGTTGTTGTCCATGTCGGGATCGTGCGGGCTGATCCGGCGCGGCTGGCGAAAATCGAGGGGGGTGCCGGTGACAGAGGCGATCTCTCCTGTCGGGCAAAAGTCTGCGGTGGCAGGCAGATAGCGGGCGGCGTCGACGCGCAGGGTGTGACCCTCCCATGTCGGTGTGCCGTCAAGGTTCCAGTAGGCGTGGTTGGCAAAGTTCATCAGCGTCGGCTCGTCGGTCTTGCCGGTGATTTCCATGGTCAGCGTCGCGGGCGCGATGACCGTATAGACGACGCGCAGGTGACGGTCGCCGGGCAGACCACAATCCCCGTCCGGCAGGTGCAGGGTCAGCGTGACCCGGTCGGCCAGCGCCTCTGTTATCTTCCAGCGTCGCAGGTGGGTGGCGTGGCTGCCGGAATGCAGGTGAACCCCATTGGGCGCGTTGCGTTCCAGTTCATACATCATGCCGTCGATGGCGACGCGTCCGGTGCTGATCCGGTTGACGATCGGCCCGATCACCGACCCGCTATAGCGTGTTTCGCCTTCGTAATCGGCCAGAAGGTCTGACCCCAGCGTCAGCGGATAATCCACACCGGCCAGCCGCACGTCCTGCAACACGCAGCCCCATGTCAGCACAGTGGCGGTCAGATCGCCCGCCCGCAGCGTGATGGCGTCGATGTCCTGTCCGTCTGCGGTGGTGCCGAAATGTGCAATCACGCCAATGCCTCCCAGTGGACCCCTGCGGCGGGGATCATTGTGCCGTTCCATGTGACAGGCTTGGGCCCGTAGTTGAAGAGGAAACGCAGGCTTGCGGTGTCGCGGACCCGCAATCCGGCCGGAAGTTGCAATGTTTCAAGTCCGGCCGCATCGCACAAGCCGCCGATGATGCCGTCAAAGGTATCGTCGTCGGGCCAGCCCGCCAGATATCGCAGGTGGTCACCGCCCATGATCGCAGGGCGGCCATCCTTTGTCGATAGATGGACGGGCGCTGTGCCGTCCAGATGTTCGAACCAGTGGCGGAAACAACCACCGCCCTGCAATTTGATCTTGTCCGACGGTGGCAGGCTTTCGGTCAGGACGACCGTCACATCCGTATCGGGCAGGTCAGGCCCCATCGGCACCGGAATCGCCATGTCGCGGGTCTTCAGATCGCTGCGCGGACCGATCAGCGCGATGCCGTCATACCGCGCCAATGCGGCGCGCAGCGGGTCCGACAGGGTCATCAGACCGGGGGCCAGAACCAGCCTGTAGCCGCCCAGATCGTCCGTATCGGGGGGCAGGATGTCGATGGACAACCCTGCCCGCCGCAAGGCCCGGTAAGCGGCAAAGGCCAGCCGGAACATGTCGAAATCCGCACCCTGCGGTTGCGTGTCCCAAGCCCAGGCGGATTCATAGTCAAAGATCAGGGCCACCTGTGCCGTGGCCGGGTCGCAGTCGGGCATGCTGGCCAGTTCCTGCGCGACCTGTGCGGCCTCTGCCAGTGCGGGGGCGGGTTGGCTGTCGGGGCGCAAAAGGCCTGCGTGCATCTGTTCCTGCGCAAACGGTGCCTGACGCCAGCGGAAGTAACAGACCGCCTCTGCCCCGTGGGCGAACGCCTCCCACGCCCAAAGACGCGCCATGCCGGGCAGGGGGGCGGGGTTGTAAGGCGCCCAGTTCACCGGGCCGGGTTGCTGTTCCATGACCCACAGACGCCCTTTGCCGACTGCCCGGTAAAGGTCATGATGAAAGGCCTGATTGTCCGGATGCCCTTGGCGCAGATAGGTCTGTTTTTCCTTGTCCGTGCCTTCGATGCGGTCGGACAGAAAGCCGATCGGATAACTGTCCCATGATGCGATATCCAGATCCGCGCCCACGGCAAAATGGTCGAAGGTCAGCGTCCGGCCCATGTAGTTGTGGATCAAGGGGGCGTCGGTCAAAGGCCGCAGAGCATCGACCTGCACGCGGTTGAACGCCACCACCTGATCGGAACTGAACCGCCGGAAATCCATCACATGTGCGGGGTTGGGTTCGGTCACGGTCAGGTTGGGCAGATCGATCTGGTCGAACCGGTCGTAGTGCATGGACCAGAACACATTGCCCCATGCCCTGTTCAGGGCATCGGTGGATTGATATTTCTGCGCCAGCCAGTCGCGGAACCCCGCCCGCGCCGCGTCCGAATAGGACAGGGTGGTGTCGTGGCAGTCGTATTCGTTGTCGATCTGCCATGCGGCCACATGGGGATTGCGCCCATACCTTTCACCCATGGCGCGCGCGATCCGACGACATTCAACGCGGTAAGCGGGATGGCTGAAATCATAATGCCGCCGCGATCCGAACCCGCGCGGGCGGCCTTGCGCATCGACGGGCAACATGTCGGGCAGGCGGTCCAGCATCCAGCGTGGCGGGGTGGCGGTCGGGGTGCCCATGACCACCTTCAGACCCGCATCGCCAAGGGTCTGCACCGCCCGGTCCAGCCAGCCCCAGTCATAGGTGCCGGGGGTGGGTTCCATCAACGACCAGGCAAATTCGCCGATGCGGACCCAGGTCAGGCCCGTGGCCTTCATCCGGGCGGCATCATCGGCCCACTCGGTCTGCGGCCAATGTTCGGGATAATAACAAACGCCGAGCGTGCGGTGCATGGCGGACCCTTTTCGCAAAGTTCAGGACAGAGGTGTGACGGGGTCGGACGTCACAGCGTGACGCGGTGTTCTGCCTGACCGGTATAGGGCGTGGCGATGGCATAGGTCAGGCCTTCGTGCGGGCCGGGGTCGGTCAGACCTTCGCGGGCAGAGGTGACGTAAAGCGTCGACAGGTCGGGTCCGCCAAAGGCAGGGCAGGATGCGTTCTGCGCGGGCACTTCAATGGCGTCGATGAACCGGCCCTGCGGGTCATAGACCGCGACGCGGGACGCCCCCCATTGGGCGGAAAACAGGTTGCCCGCCGTATCCACAACGGCACCATCAGGGAAAAAGTCGGTGTTCGTCAGATCGACGTGAACTTCTGGCGTGCCCGTGGGCCAGCCGTCCGCGTCTAGGCGGGTGCGCATGATCTGCTGGGTCGGTGTATCCGCGAAATAGGCGGTGCGGCCATCCGGTGCAAAACAGATCGCATTGCTGATCGAGATGCGGTCGAACAACCGGCGCAGCGTGCCGTTGCGGAACCGCCAGATGCTGCCTTGCTGGTGTTTGGCGTCCCGCGCCATCGTTCCAATCCAGAACCCGCCCTGCGGATCGGCGCGGCCGTCGTTGGACCGGGTCAGGGGCTGATCCTGTTCCAGATCCGCAACCTTCACATGATCGCCCGACGCGATGTCAAACCGCAGCAGGGCGCGGTCGGTGGCAACCAGCAGGGTATCATAGTCGACCCAGCCCGCCGCCGATGCGGTCTGGTCAAAATCCCAGTGCTGACCCTTTGTATGCAGGCGGTGCGACAGGATGTCGAACCAGAACAACTGGTCACGCGCGGGGTGCCAAAGGGGTCCTTCACCCAGCGTGCAGGGGGTGGCATCAAAAATGTTCATGACGGGTCCTGTGGGGTTGTGGCGTCATAGGCGGCAACGATGGCTGCCGCGCGGCGTGCAATCTGATCGGCCCCAAGCCCGGGGGTGTAAAGAGCCGTGCCGATGCCGAACCCATCCGCACCTGCGGCCCGCCACTGGGCGAAATTGTCAGGCCCGGCCCCGCCGACCGCATAGACCTGACAGCCCGCAGGCAGCACGGCGCGCAAGGCCGCAAGGCCCGCAGGCCCGACCAGAGAGGCGGGGAAAATCTTCAACCCGTCGGCCCCCGCCTTCAGGGCGGCGAAACATTCGGTGGGCGTCATGACGCCGGGCCAGCTGTCCATCCCCGCCATCTTGGTCGCGACGATGACGCGTGGATCGCAGTTGGGCGACACGATCAACGTCCCGCCCGCATCGCGCACCCGCGCCACATCGGCGGGGTCGAGCACGGTCCCTGCGCCGATCTGTGCCTGCCCGCCGTGGGCATCGGCCATGCGCCTGATGCTGGTGAACGCATCGGGCGAATTCAGCGGCACTTCGATCCGGGTGATACCGGCCTTGATGCAGGCACCGGCGGCGGCGACCGCATCAGGTGGCGTCAGGCCGCGCAGAATGGCAATGATGGGGCGTGTCATGACTGGTCCTTCCAGCGGCGATAGGCGGCGGTCAGGCCGGCAAGGGTGGCACGGTCGGCATTGACCTGCGTGGCGGGGGCCGCTTGCGCGCCAAGGGCGGTCACATAAAGGGCCGCCAGCGCACCGGCACCGATCACGGCGATCTGCTGGCCCAGCCAATAGGGCTTGGTCGCGGCCAGTTCTGCCCCGATCAGCAGGCCGGACAGGCGGGCACGGGCGACCGCGTCGGGCAGACCGTCCAGCAGGCTTTCGGCGCGCAGGGAAAACAACCGGGCGGCCAGCCGTTCGGGGCGCGACAGGGCCTCCTCTACACCTTGCAGAAACCCCGCGTCGTCCCAGCCTGCCGCCGTGGTATGTCGCAGGACCGTGTGTCCGGTGATCGCGGCGAACAGATCACCCGTCATGACGGTCTGAAAGCTGACAACCTCTGCCGCGCTGACATGGACCCATTTCGTATGGGTGCCGGGCAGGCAGATCACGCCGTCCCAGCCGGGGTTCAAGGCAAGGAACCCCGCGATCTGCGTTTCTTCGCCGCGCATCACATCGGCGGGTGCTTTCTGTTTCAGGCCGGAAATGATGTGGCAGCGATCCCCCGCCGGGGTCAGACCAGCAGCCAGCGGCGCGCAGGGGACGGGGGTATAGGACGCCTCTGCCCAGCCTTGGCGGGATCCGACCATGCCGCAGGCGATCACCGGGACGCGGGGCCACCCGGCTGTGGCGCTGTCAAGGGCTGTGGCGAAATCGTCCCGTGCCAGCGTGCCCATCCCATCGGTAGTCTGCGCCTGTGCCAGCACGGTGCCGCCCGCGGACATGGCCCAGACCCGCAGATGGGTCGTTCCCCAATCGGCGGCGATCCAGTCGGCGGCAATCCTGTCCGCTGTGACGGCTGTGGCGGGGGATGCGGTGGGTGTCATCCGGTGAACGCCAATCCGCCGTCGATGAACAGGCACTGCGCGGTCATCATCCGCGACAGGTCGGACGCCAGAAACAGGGCCGTGCCGGGCACGTCCGGTGGATACAGGTTTTCCGGCAGACACTGCCGGGCGCGGAAACTGGCCAGATCGTCGTCGGTATGGACCTCTTCGATCTGCTTTTTGGTCAGGACCAAACCGGGAGAGATGGCATTCACGCGGATGCCGCGCGGCCCCCAGTCCCGGGCCAGTGACCGCGTCAGACCAATGATGCCGGCATTCGACGCCACATAGGGGGCCAGTTTGTCCCCCGCGATCTGATAACTGGCCGAAGAGAAGTTGATGATCGACCCGCCGTCCGGCATCAGGGCCGCTGCCTTTTGGCAGGCAAAGAAATAGTGGCGCAGGTTGACCGCGATCTGGTCATCCCAGTCCTGCACGGTGATCGTGGCGGGGTCCATGCGGGTATCGGCGGCCGCGTTGTTGATCTGCACGCGCAGCGGTCCCTGTGCACTGACCGCCCGGTCCATCGCCGCATGCAGGTCGGCGGTGTCGGTCACATCGCAGCGGATGAACAGCGGGGTCTGGCCCGTCTCTTGTGTCATCCGGGCAGCAAAATCGCTGTAATCCGACCGCCCGACAAAACTGACGCGGGCCTTCTGGCGCAAGAACGCCTCTGTCAGGGCTGCGCCGATGCCGGACCCGCCCCCGGTGACAAAGACGTGGGCATCCGCAAGGTCTGGAAAAATGGCTGTCATTGGCGGTGTCCTTCGATGATCCATACAGAGGATGGGACCGCATAGGGGAGGGCAATCCCCTGAGACATCAGACTTTGTCCCGTCAGGGTCAAGGGGCCGGATTTCAACGCAGGCGCGCCGCGCGATAAAGTTGATATATCGCAGCGGTTCGCAAGATCGATGCGATAGGTGGCATCCGGGTCAAGGCCCGTCAGCCGCAGCGGTCGCGGCGCGATCTGGGCGCTGGTTGCGGCCTGTCCTGCCCAGACGACAAAGCGGCTGGCATCCGCCGCCAGTTGCTGTTCCGCGATCACACTGGGATCGGCGCTGTCCAGCCGCAGGATATCGGCGCTGCGCAGCCAGTCG
>JBBREW010000128.1:0-7481 GCA_038225335.1 Rhodobacterales bacterium | reverse complement strand
TTCAACCCAATTGATCATGCACCGTCGTCGTCAATTCGTTCAGGGAAAACGGCTTGGGCAGAAAAACGGCATTCGGGATGCGATCATCCTCGTCCGAAAACGCATCTTCGGAATAGCCGGAGACGAAAACAACCTTGGTGGAAGGGCGGTCCAGCAGCGCCTCTCTCACCCATGTGGGGCCGTCCTTGCCGGGCATGATGACGTCGGTGACAAAGATATCCACGGTCAGTTCCGGGTCAGACAAAAGCGCAAGCGCCTCCTCTGCGCAGTCCGCTTCCAAGACGGTGTAACCGCGCAGACGCAGCGCGCGGCTGGCAAAGGCGCGGACCGGCGCCTCGTCTTCGACCAGCAGGACGACACCGTCGCCCTGGCGGGTCACCAGTCCCGGCAGCGGTGTCACCACGGTAGGGGTCACGGCGACGGGAAGGGAATGGCTGGGAAACAACAGCTCGAATGATGTGCCGCGGCCCACTTCGCTTTGCGCAAAGATATAGCCGCCGGTCTGTTTGACGATCCCATAGACCGTCGACAACCCAAGTCCTGTGCCTTCGCCTGGGCGTTTTGTGGTCCAGAAAGGTTCGAATATCTTGTGCATCTTGTCGTGTGGAATCCCACACCCTTCGTCGATGACGCGCACAGCAACGTAACGGCCCGGCGGCACGGTGACACGGTCGCGGTCGATCGGGTCCGTGATGACATAGTTTTCGGTCTTGATGATGATTTCGCCCCCCTGGGGCATCGCATCGCGGGCATTGACCACAAGGTTCATCATGACCTGTTCCAACTGCCGCTTGTCCGCCTTGATCGCCGCCAGATCCGGATGATGATCCAGCACCAGCGACACCTTTTCACCGACAAGGCGGTTCAGAAGATGGGTCAGATCGGACAGCGTGTCCCGCAGGTCAAGACGTTCGGGTTGCAGGTTCTGCTTGCGCGAGAATGCAAGCAATTGACCCACAAGGCTGGCGGCCCGGTTGGCGTTCTGGTGGATCTGGATCAGATCGCCGTAATCATGGTCACCCTGATCGTGCCGCAGCAGCAACAGGTCGCAATGCCCGGAAATCGCGGTCAGCAGATTGTTGAAATCATGCGCCACACCGCCCGCCAACTGCCCGATGGCCTGCATTTTCTGACTTTGGACAAACTGCGCTTCCAGCGTCTTCAATTCTGTCACGTCGTTGATGACCGCGATCAGATGGCGGCCTTCGGGACCATCGGCGGTGTTCAGGGTGACCTGAACGAATGTTTCCTGACTGTCGCCCCGGCCCCGCAGGAACTGACTGACATGACTGCCATGCCCGTTGATCGCCTCTCTCACCCAGTCGGTGATCGGGCGGCCCAACCCGTCCAGCACGTCCTGCACCTTGCGATCGTGATGAGAGAAAAGGCCCAGCAGGGTCCGCGCCTCTCTGTTGGAGGCGATGATAAGGCCATCTTCGGCAATTTTCAGCAAGGGCACAGGCAGATCTTCGATCGCATTCCAGCCTGCGGTCAAGACAGGGGGACCCGGACGCGAAGCCTCAACGCGGCCGGGTGGCAAAAGATAGACTTCGCGGCGTCCGGCCACACCGTCCACCACGCCCAGCAACATCTGCTGCGGGCCATCTGCCCCGCCCACCTGCCTGACCTGCCCGCTGACGAGTGGTTCGGACCCGAAAATATCCGCCAGCGTCTTCGCCCTGCGCCCCAGGAGGGTGCGCATCGGTTCATTCAGATACAGCACCGCGCCCGTGGCCCCTGCGGTCAGCATCGGCAGGGTCAGCTTGTCGGTGCCGCGCGGCATCGTCCCAGCCCCCTTCCCCATGTCATCCAACCGCCACAGTTGCGCGTCGTCGCCCAGATGCACCAGCGACATGCGGAAAAGTCCGGTACGCGTGATGATGTCTTCGCGCGCGGCACCGCTGGCGGCGGCGCGGTTCTGCAACCGGAACAGGACAGCTTCGGGATTGGCAAGAATTCTGCTGAAGGCAGAGGCCAGATGCCCGTCAGAGATATCACCGAACCTGTCCTGTGCCGCCGGATTGGCATAAAGGATGTCACCGTCCGCATCGGTCAGATAGGCGACTTCGGTATCGTGGGCCAGCAAGGCCGTGATGGCCGCCTGCGGATGGAGTGCTGCGGTGGTGCCGCCCGGATGCACAGGCGTCGACATGCGCCAATAACTGATGGCAGCGCCGATCAGGAACAGCGCGGCAACCCCGGTTGCAATCGTCTGCGCCATGACACCTGTCATGGACAGCGCCATCAGGCCAAAACCCGCGACACCCGCCACCAGCACCCAAAAGACGGGGTCCGATCCCGCACCACCCAAACCCTGTGCAACCCGCGTCTGTTGATTATCCACGTCGTTCCCACCATGCGTGCCATCGCAACCTAGTGCCGTGGACTGAACAAATGGTTAACCGGGACTGGCACGCAAAAGTTGTATCAGGATCGCGTCAGCAACACCAAGAAGAATCCATCATGGTCCGGACCGGGGTGCAACACCAGACGGTCAACCATGCGCCAGCCCGGCTGCCGCGCCTGAAAGGCCGCAATCCGGTCGCCATTTTCCGCATGCAGAACCGAACAGGTCGCATAGGCCAGCACACCGTCCGGCGCGGTCAAGGCCGCAGCGTGGTCCAGCACACTATCCTGTGTCACCTGCAGTTGCGCCAGCCGGTCGGGGGTCAGTTGCCATTTGGCATCGGGGCTGCGCCGCCACGTGCCGCTGCCGGAACACGGCGCGTCGCACAGCACCAGATCGAACGGCCCCGCCGCAGCGCATTGACCCTGCCTGAGAAGCGCGATCGCCACGCCCGCCCGGGCCGCGCGCACCGGCAGATCGACCATCCGCGCGGCGTCGATGTCATGGGCCCAGACCCCGCCGCCACTGGACATCCGGTCGGCGATTGCCAAGGCCTTGCCGCCGCCGCCTGCACAATAATCAAGGACCCGCGCACCGGGGATCAGCGGCAGACGCGCCACCGCGATCTGTGATGCGGCATCCTGCACCTCGACCAGACCGTTGCGATAAGCATCTGACGCGGCGACGCGGCGCGGGTTGGACAGCACGCGCAGGGCCGTGGTCACGGCGGGATGCAGTTCGGTGTCGATCTCGTCCGCCAACAGCGCCGCCTGTGCTGCGGGGCGGTCGCACCGTCGCAGATTCACCCGCAGATAGATGTCCGCACGGTGTTGTTGCGCCTTGGCTGCGGGTGCTGCTGCGGCACCAAGGGCGTCCTGCCACAGCGGCCACAGCCAATCGGGCAGATCGGCGGCCTCTGCCTCTGTCATGGGGCGTGGCTGCGCGCGATCTTCTGCGTCGGTCAGCGCCGGTGGCGCGTGGCCACCTGCGCCGAACACGGTTGCAGGATCAATGCCGTCACGCCGCAGCAAGCCAAGGATCAGCGCCCGCCCGTCCGTCCCGCCACCGCGCGCAGCCAAGGACCGCTGCGCCCGCAGGACGTCATAGACATGATCGCGGATGGCCGCCCGGTCACCCGATCCGGCAAAGCGGTTGCCCCGCGCCCAGTTTGTCAGCACCCGTTCCGCAGGCGCACCTGCGGCGATCTGGTCCAGCACCACGATGGCTGCGGCAAAACGGGCGGCGGGGGTCATGGCAACGAATCCACCGGTTTGGGGTCAGGAACCGGCGCGGTAATTCGGGCTTTCGCGGGTGATCTGGACGTCGTGCACATGGCTTTCGCGCAGGCCCGCGCCGGTGATCTTGACGAAGGTGCAGTTGCGCTGCATCTCCGGCACGGTCGCGTTCCCGGTATAGCCCATCGCCGCCCGCAGGCCGCCCACCAGTTGATGCACAACGGCAGAGGCGCTGCCCTTATAGGGCACCTGACCTTCAATGCCTTCGGGCACCAGTTTGTCGCTGGCGGCGTCTTTCTGGAAATAGCGGTCCGCAGACCCCCGCGCCATCGCGCCAAGGCTGCCCATCCCACGATAGGATTTGAACGACCGCCCCTGATACAGGATCACCTCGCCCGGGCTTTCGTCGGTGCCCGCGATCATCGACCCGACCATGGCACAGGATGCGCCCGCCGCGATCGCCTTGGCGAAATCGCCGGAATACTTGATCCCGCCGTCGGCGATGATCGGCACCGGCCCGGCGGCCGCCACACAGTCCATGATGGCGGTCAGTTGTGGCACGCCGACACCGGCAACCATCCGCGTCGTGCAGATCGACCCCGGACCGATGCCGACCTTGACCGCATCGGCACCCGACCCGATGAGGGCGCGGGTCGCCTCGCCGGTGGCGACGTTGCCCGCGACCACCTGCACTTCGTTCGACAGGGCTTTTACCCGTTCGACCGCACGCGCCACACCGTCGGAATGACCATGGGCGGTGTCGATGACGATCATGTCGACACCTGCTTCGATCAGCGCCTGTGACCTCTCGAACCCGGCATCGCCCACACCTGTGGCGGCCCCGACGCGCAGGCGGCCCAAATGGTCCTTGCAGGCCATCGGGTTCAGCACGGCCTGTTCGCTGTCCTTCAGCGTCAAAAGCCCCGTCAGCTTGCCGGCCCCGTCGGTGATCAGCAGCTTTTCGATCCGGCGCGCCTGCATCAGGCTGCGCGCCTCGTCCAGATCGGCAGGTTCGCGCAGCATGGCCAGATTGTCAGCGGTCATCATCACGCGGACGGGGGTGTTTTCGTCGGTGGCAAAGCGCATGTCACGGTTTGTGACGATCCCCACGACACGCCCGCCGTCGCCCACCACAGGAAAACCCGTGACGCGGTAGCGTTCCATCAGGACACGGGCATCCGCCAGCGTCTGATCCGGTGTCAGCGTGACCGGGTTGTAGACCGTGCCGGAGATAAAGCGTTTCACCTGCCGGATTTCCCGGGCCTGTGCGGCGATATCAAGGTTCTTGTGTACGATTCCCATACCGCCCGCCTGCGCCATGGCAATCGCCATGCGGCCTTCAGTCACTGTGTCCATCGCGCTGGACAACAGCGGGATGTTCATCGCAATCGCCTGCGTGACATGGGTGCGGGTGTCAGCGGTGGACGGCAGGACAGAGGATGCAGCAGGAACCAGCAGCACATCGTCGAATGTCAGCGCCTCGCGAATCTCCATCATCGTCTCTCCTGATGCGGTCCTTCGGGTCTGCGCTATTGCATGGATCGGCGCGGGGCAAAAGGGCCAATGCCATCCGGCGACCGCTTGCAGTGCGGCGCATTGGGGCATAGCTGCGGTTCAGGATGACTTTGCCGCCGGATACCCCCCCTTCACCACCTTTGCGCCGGTCGCTGCCGCGACTGGTCCTGCGACTGGTTATTGTTCTGGCACTGGTCTGGCTGGGACTGGCCACCTTTGACTGGCTGAAGGGTCACATCAACGATCTGGAGGAAGCCGCCCGCGCCCGCGCGATGACGACCCTCGTGATCGGTGCGATCCTGGCCTATGCGCTGGTCATCGCGATCCCCTTTGTTCCGGGGATCGAAATCGCCATCGCGCTGATGGTGATGGAAGGTCCGATCATGGCCCCTTTCGTCTGGATCGCCACAAACCTTGGGCTTGGGCTGGCCTTTGTGGTAGGACGGCGGGTGTCGCTGGACTGGTTGCAGGGCGTTTTCCGCGACCTGCGCATGACCCGCGCCTGCGCCATGCTGCACCGCATCCAGACCGAACCCCCGGCAACACGGCTCGCGGCGCTGTCCGACCGCCTGCCCCGCTGGCTGGCCCCGCTGGCGACCCGCTACCGCTATGCCATGCTGGCCCTGTCGCTGAACGTGCCGGGCAATGTGGCCTTGGGCGGCGGCGGCGGCATCATGCTGGCAGCGGGTGTCAGCCGCCTGTTCACCCCCGGCTGGACCGCCCTGAGCGCGGGGCTTGCCACTGCCCCCGTCCCGCTGGCGGTGTGGTTTTTTGGCGCAGGCGTGCTGACATGATGCCGGATTGGCCGCGGCGCGCCGATACGCCCCTTTCCAGTCAGGCCGATTTGACTAGGGTGCGCGCAACTGACGGAACGGAGCCTTGCGATGACTGACCCCCTTGTGATCTTTACCCCCTCGGGCAAGCGGGGGCATTTTCCGGTCGGCACGCCGATCCTGACGGCGGCACGGCAGTTGGGCGTCGATCTGGATTCCGTCTGCGGCGGGCGTGGCATCTGTTCGAAATGTCAGGTCACCCCCGCGTTCGGGACATTTTCCAAACATGGGGTCACGGTCAGCCCCGATGCCCTGTCGCCGTGGAACAGTGTCGAACAACGCTATGACGACATCCGCGGGCTGCCTGCGGGGCGGCGTCTGGGTTGTCAGGCCACCGTGCAGGGCGATATCGTGGTGGATGTCCCCCCCGAAAGCCAGGTGCACCGGCAGGTGGTCCGCAAGGCCGCAAGCGCGCGCGCGATCGTCATGGACCCCGCGACGAAGCTCTATTTCGTGACTGTGACCGAACCCGACATGCACGAACCTTCCGGCGATCTGGAACGGCTGGCACAGGCCCTGCGCGACCAGTGGCAGATCGACGCGCTGCACACACCCCTGCCGGTGCTGCGCAAGCTGCAAAAAGCCCTGCGCAAAGGCAACTGGGAGGTGACGGTCGCCCTGCACCGCGGGTCGCTGGACGACCGCCATCATCTGCTGGACATCTGGCCGGGGTTTCACGATGGGCGCATTTACGGCCTTGCCATCGACCTTGGGTCCACGACCATCGCGGCCCATCTGTGCGATCTGGCGGACGGCAGCGTTCTGACCAGCGCCGGCGTCATGAACCCGCAGATCCGCTTTGGCGAGGATCTGATGTCGCGCGTCAGCTACGCCATGATGAACCCCGGCGGCGAGGTCGAGATGACCGCCGCCGTGCGCGATGCGATCAACGCGCTGACCCTGCAGATCGCGGCCGAGGCCGGGATTGCCGCCGACCAGATCATGGAAGCCGTCTTTGTCTGCAACCCGGTCATGCACCACCTGTTGCTGGGCATCGACCCGGTTGAACTGGGTCAGGCCCCTTTTGCGCTGGCGACCTCTGACGCGATGGGCCTGCCTGCGCGTGATATGGACCTGACCGCGATGAACGATGCGGCGCAGGTGTTCATCCTGCCCTGCATCGCAGGCCACGTGGGGGCCGATGCCGCCGCCGTCGCGCTGTCCGAAGAACCCGGCAAATCTGACGACCTTGTGCTGATCGTGGATGTAGGCACGAACGCGGAAATCCTGCTGGGCAACACCAGCCGCGTGCTTGCCTGTTCGTCGCCTACCGGTCCCGCGTTCGAGGGCGCACAGATCAGTGCGGGTCAACGCGCAGCCCCGGGTGCGATCGAACGGGTGGAAATCGATCCGGTCACCAAGGACCCCCGGTTCAAGGTCATCGGCAGCGATGTCTGGTCAACGGATGCCGCATTCGACACCAGCACGCTGATCACCGGGATCTGCGGGTCAGGCATCATCGAGGCGGTGGCTGAAATGCGCATGGCGGGGCTGGTGGACGACAAGGGGCTGATCGGGTCCGCGTCCCAGACCGGCACGCCGCGCTGCATC
>JBBREW010000127.1:0-7483 GCA_038225335.1 Rhodobacterales bacterium | reverse complement strand
GTGTGCAAGAGGTGCTGACATGACAACCCCCACGATGGAAACCGATCTTGACCGCGCGCAGGCTGCGATGGACACCTCTGACGACCTGCGCCTGCGGTTTTATGAACAACTGGCCGACAGCGACCTGTTCGTGCTGCTGGATGCGGAACCGGAGGGTGACACCGTGCGCCCCGCCTTGTTCACCATCGACGACGCATCCTATGCGGTGGTGTTCGATGCCGAAGAACGCCTGTCGGCCTTTGTCGGACGGGCCGCCCCCTATGCAGGTCTGCCGGGGCGTGCACTGGTGCAGCTGATGGCGGGGCAGGGGGTCGGGATCGCGCTGAACCCGCAGGTGTCGCCGCAGGCGATGCTGATGCCCGCGTCGGCTGTGGACTGGCTGGCCACGACACTGGACCATGCCCCCGAACAAGCAGAGGCGCGCCTGACCGGCGTGTCCCATCCCAAGGGTCTGCCTGCCTCGGTGCTCGAGGCGCTTGACCGCAAGCTGGGCCGGGCGGCAGGTCTGGCCGATCACGCCCTGCTGGTGGCGGCCGAATATGCCGACGGCGGAAGCGGTCATGTGCTGGCCTTTGTCGATGCACCGGAAACCGTCCACGCCGCCCTTGCCCACGCGGCAGGAGAGGCGCTGACTTTTTCGGGGATCGACGCGGGCACGATGGACGTGATGTTTGTCGGCAGCGGCGATGCGGTCGCGGCCCGTCTGGCCCGGGTCGGGTTGCGGTTCGATCTGCCGCAGATTGCGCGGCCGACCGCCGCGGTGCCGATGGCGCCCGGTTCGGACCCCTCTGCACCGCCAAAGCTGCGCTGACCGCCCCGGGCGGGGTCAGTATCCCGCCGCGCGGTCGACCAGATGCAGAAAGGGCTTTCCGGTTTGCCCGCGCAGGATATTGTCCGCAATCACCTGTGCGGCCGTGTCAGGACGGGTGGCCGCGGCCACATGCGGTGTCACCGTCACACAAGGATGCGCCCAGAAGGGGTGATCGACCGGCAGGGGTTCGACCCGGAACGCATCCAGCGTGGCACCCCCGACTTGCCCGGATGCAAGCGCGTCCAGCAAGGCCGCGTCGTCGATCAGGGCACCCCGTCCGGGGTTGATGAGGGCCGCACCGGGGGCCAGCAGCGCAAGCGTTTCAGCCTTGATCACTGCGGTGGTGGCAGGCGTCAGGGGCAGCAGCAGAATGACGATCTCGGCCCCCGACAGCGCCTGCGTCAAGCCAGCGTCGCCGGACAGGCAGGTCAGGCCCGCGATCTGCTTTTGGGTCCTGCTCCATCCGGTGACGACAAAACCAAGGTGGGCCAATGCGGTGGCGCAGGCGGCACCCAGGGCCCCCAGACCCAGCACGGTGACGCGCCGCTGCGTGGCAAGAGGCGGGAAAACGGCGTCGCGCCAGATCCCGTCCTGACCTTTCAGATGTGCATCCATGCCCAGATGATGCCGCAGGCTGTGGCCCATGACATATTCCACCATGCCTTGCGTCAGACCCTCGTCGACCATGCGGGCCAGCGGCTGCATCAGGGTCGCATTGTCCACGACCGATTCCACCCCCGCCCACAGGCCCATGACCAACCGGGTGTTCACATAGGGTGTGAAATCACGCACCGGGCCGTTGGGGGCAAAGACGATGTAATCGACTGCCTTGGGGTCATGGTCGCGCGACAGATCAAAGGTCAGACCCGTCGCCGCAAGTGCGGTCTGCAAGGGCACCGCATAGGTGTCCCAGGCCGCCGGTTTTGCGGAAAACAGGATGCGGATCATCGGGGTTTGTGCACATGGGCGGATTGCACCATGCCAAAGGCCAGCAACAGAACCAGCATGGCGGACCCGCCATAACTGACCAGTGGCAGCGGCACACCGACCACCGGCGCCAGCCCCGTCACCATCGCCATGTTCACCGCGAAATACAAAAAGAACGTCATCGCAATGCCCATCGTCATCAGGGCGGAAAAGCGGTCCTTGTTCGTCAGGGCAGAGGCCACGCAGAACACGATGATCAGGATATAAAGGGTCAGCAAGGACACCGCCCCGACAAAGCCGAATTCCTCTGCCAGCGTGGTGAAGATAAAGTCCGTATGCTTTTCAGGCAGGAAATTTAGGCGGCTTTGGGTGCCCTGCATGAAACCGCGGCCCGTCCAGCCACCGGACCCCAGCGCGATCTTGGCCTGTGTGATGTGATAGCCAGCCCCCAAGGGATCGTTGGAGGGATCAAGGAAGGTGTCGATCCGGCGAAACTGGTAGTCGCGCAAAATCTGCCAAGATGTGCCGCGGCTGATCATCACGGCATAGATACCGCCGACGCCGGCACCGATCACCGTGGCGAAATAGGCCCAATGCACGCCCGCCAGAAACATGACAGAGGCCCCGCCGATCAGCAGCATCAGCGCCGTGCCAAGGTCCGGTTGCGACAACACAAGGGCCGTCGGCACGATGATGAAGACAACAGGCAAGGCGACCCACAGGGGATGCGACGTCTTGGACGTGGGCAGCCAGTCGTAATAGGCGGCCAGAAACATGACCAGCGTGATCTTTGTCAGCTCTGACGGTTGCAGCCGCATGAAACCAAGGTCGATCCAGCGTTGCGCCCCCATGCCCACGGTGCCGAACAGATCGACCGCAACCAGCAACATGACAGAGACGAAAAACCCCAGCCCCGACAGGTTACGCCAGAACCAGATCGGCACCATCGCAACCCCCAGCATCAACACGATGCCGACGGCAAACCGTTTGATCTGCGGTTCCATCCACGGATCAGCAGACCCACCTGCCACGGAATACAGCATGATGAACCCGGCGGACGCCAC
Source organism: Rhodobacterales bacterium (assembly GCA_038225335.1). GTDB lineage: Bacteria > Pseudomonadota > Alphaproteobacteria > Rhodobacterales > Rhodobacteraceae > Loktanella. The sequence goes on along the minus strand of JBBREW010000127.1, from coordinate 4,681 downwards.
CGCGCACAACAAGATGATGACAGGCCAGTTCAGATACAGGATCTTGCGAAATCCGGTCGGTACGAATTGCGTATTATGCGCCAGATAGCTCATGCTCAGACGCGGTCCTGTGCGGGTTTGATCTGCATGATCCGGGCCGCGATGCGCTTTTGCTGTTCCTCGATCCGGGGCCGGTCGGTAGAAGGATACGCCTCGAGCGGGGGTTGCCCGTCATAAAGCGCCTGCAAGATGATGTCCCGCGCGATCGGCGCTGCGGCGGTCGATCCGCCGCCGCCGTGTTCCACGATCACCGCCACGGCAAAGCGCGGGTTTTCAACCGGCGCATAGCAAACGAACAACCCGTGGTCGCGGCGTTCCCACGGCAGGTCGTCGTTGCTGATGACCCCGCGGGCGCGTTCCTCTGCCGTGATCCGGCGCACCTGACTGGTCCCGGTCTTGCCTGCCATTTCATAGCCTGCGGTCATGATCTTGGCCCGGGCACCGGTGCCGCGTTTGTCGTTGACCACGGCATCCAGCGACTGGCGGCACCGCCGCAACATGTTTTCGTTCAGCCCCAGCGATTCCCCCATGCCCGATGGCTGTTCCACACCGTCGATGGATTTCACCAGCCGCGGCGTGACCATGCGTCCCGTGGCAAGGCGGGCGGTCATCACGGCCAGTTGCAGGGGAGAGGCAAGCACATAGCCTTGGCCGATCGACGCATTCACAGTGTCACCGATCCGCCACGCCTCGCCGCGGACCTCTGACTTCCACTGTTTGTCGGGGGCCAGACCCGCAGAGATGGCGGACAATGGCAGGTCAGGCCGGACGCCCAGACCAAAGAGCCGCGCCATTTCCGCCATCTTGTCGATGCCCACCCGCTGCGACACCTCGTAGTAATAGCAGTCGCAGGACTGTTTCAGGCTTTCGTGGAAATTGACGTTCCCGTGGCCCGCGCGTTTCCAGCAATGGAACCGCGTCCCCGCAACATTGGTATAGCCGGGGCAATAGAATGTTTCTTCGGGACTGATCACGCCCGCTTCCAGTGCGGCGAGGGCTGTGATCATCTTGAATGTCGATCCGGGCGGATAGGTGCCCTGCACCGCCTTTGCCGCCAGAGGGCGATACTTGTTTTCGTTCAGATCGGTCCAGTCCTTCACCGAAATGCCGCGCCCGAACAGGTTGGGATCGAACGAAGGCGCCGATGCGATGGCCCGCAGGTCGCCGTTTTCCAGATCAATGACCACGGCGGCGCTACTTTCGCCGTCCATGCGGGCCTGCGCATAGGATTGCAGGCGTTCATCAAGGGTCAGCTGGATGTCCTTGCCTGCGTCGCCTTCCTGCCGGTCCAATTCGCGCATCACCCGGCCAAGGGCGTTCACCTCGATCCGTTTTGTCCCGGCGGACCCGCGCAGCAGGCCTTCAAGCTTGTTTTCCACACCGGTCTTGCCAATCTGGAATTTCGGGATCTGCAGCAGGGGATCGCGGTCTTCGATCAGGGACAGGTCATAGTCGCTGACGGGTCCGACGTATCCCACCACATGGCCCACATCGGCACCGTAGGGATAGCGGCGCGACAACCCGACCTCTGCCGTGACGCCGGGCAGGGCGGGGGCGTTGATGTTGATCTTGGCCACATCGTCCCAGTGCAGGCGATCCGCAATCGTGACGGGCACAAAGGACGACAGCTTGCGCATGTCTTCGCGGGCGCGGGCGATATCGGCGGGGTCGATGTCCACGATGGTCTGCAACCGGGCCAGCACCTCGTCCACGTCGCCCGCGTCTTCCTGCACCATGACGACACGGTAGTTCTGTTCGTTTTCCGCAATCGGAATCCCGTTGCGGTCAAAGATCATGCCACGCGCGGGGGGCAGCAGGCGGATGTTGATCCGGTTTTCTTCGGCCAGCAGGCGGAACTGATCGGCCTGTTCGACCTGCATGGACTGCAACCGCATGCCCAGCATCCCGGCGAAACCAAGCTGTGCCATGCCCAGCACCAACGCGCGACGGCTGACAAGGCGCGAGGACGTTTCGATATCCTTCATGGGTCGTTTCATAGCCGATGCCCCAGACTGTCCACCTGACCGGGCGCAGGCCGGGTCAGACCAAAAAGAAAGTGCGCCAGCACCACCACCACAGGATAGATCGCGATGGTCATCACCATCTGGATCAGGGTCAGCGGCAGGGGCGCCTGCGGAGTCATGGCCACGGCCAGCACCAGCCGGTTGGCCAGCGTGATCGCAATGATCCCCATCGCAACCGTACCCCATTCCAATGCCAAAGGCACGTTGCGTAACCCACGAGAGCGTGAGCGCACCATTTCCGTCAGCACCAGCACCAAGGCCGCCCACAAACCAGGCGGGCGCTGAAACAACAGGTCTGTCAGCAGAAATACCACGATGACGATACCGAAGGGCACATAATGCGGCCGCCTTGCGACCCATGCCAGCGTGATGGCCAGCAGCACATCCGGTGCGGCCCATGTGGGGGGGCGCGTATCAAGCGGCATGAGCTGCACGAAAACAACAAGCGCCGCCAGCCCCAGATAGATGAACCTGCCGATCCAGACCGTTGCGGATGGGCTGTCAGCCATCGGCGCCCACCTGCGCTGTCAGGGGCAGGACGGGTCCGATCAGGCGCGGACCCGGTGCCAGCAACCCGCCGGGATCGGTGATGTCTTCGTGCGGGCGGGCGCGCAGGATGCGCAGAAATTCAAGGCGGCCATAATCGGCGGCCAGACGCACCCGCAACCGGCGATCACTGCCCAAGGCGACCTGACCGACCAGCAGGTCCGCCGGAAAGATGCCGCCGTCACCCGATGACACGACCCGGTCGCCGGGCCGCACCGTATCGGCATTTTCCAGAAACTCGATCGGCGGGTTCAGCGTGTTGTCGCCGGCCAGAATGGCCTTTTGCCCGGAGGGCTGGATCGTGACCGGGATGCGGCTGGATGTGTCAGTCAGCAGGATCGTGCGACTGGTGCTTTGCCCCACGCCGCTGATCCGGCCGACCAGACCGATGCCATCCATCGCGGGCCAGCCGTCAAGGATGCCGTCACGATGCCCCACATTCAGCAGCACGGATTGCCGAAAGGGTGACCCGCTGTCGGTCATCACCACGCCGGTGATATAGGTCAGCTGCGGATCAAGGCGCACATTGTTCAGTTCCAGCAGACGCGCGTTTTCCTGTTCCAGCTGCAAGGCGGCTTCTTTCCAGGCCTTCATCTGCTGAAGTTCACGGCGCAGGTCGCCGTTCTGATCGGCAAGTGCCTGATAGCTGCGAAAATCCGCAACCAGCCCGACAAAACCGGTGACCGGGGCCATGGCCCAGTCAAACGACGGCACGACACGGTCAACCACGGCGGCGCGGAACCGTTCGACGCGCGGACTGTCGATCCGCCAGACCAGAAACAACCCCAGCAACGCCACGACACCGATCCCGACCAGCAAACGCCGGATCGGGGCGATGAATTCGTCGTGGGTGTTGCGGTCACGCGCCAAGGATCACGTCCTGTCAGGTCGGGGTCAGGATCAGCTGTCGTAGTCGATCACATGCCGAAGCTGCTTCTCATACTCAAGCGCCTTGCCGGTCCCGAGGGCCACACAATTCAGTGACTCGTCCGCGACAGAGATGGCAAGGCCCGTCTGTTCGCGCAGGGCCAGATCAAGCTGACCCAGCAGCGCGCCGCCCCCGGTCAGCATCACGCCACGGTCGACGATGTCAGCGGCCAGATCGGGCGGGGTTGCTTCCAGTGCGGTCATCACCGCCTCGCAGATTTGCTGTACGGGTTCGGCCAGTGCCTCTGCCACCTGCGCCTGGCTGATTTCGGTTTCCTTGGGGACGCCGTTCAGCAGGTCGCGGCCACGAATGTGCATCGACGCACCCCGTCCGTCATCCGGCATCCGGGCTGTGCCGATGCTGGTCTTGATCCGTTCAGCGGTCGACTCGCCGATCAACAGGTTATGCTGGCGGCGCAGATAGTTGATGATCGCCTCGTCCATGCGGTCGCCGCCGACGCGGACCGAACGGGCATAAACGATGTCGCCCAGCGACAGCACGGCGACCTCGGTCGTACCGCCACCGATATCAACGACCATGTTGCCGGTGGGATCGGTGATCGGCATGCCGGCGCCGATGGCCGCAGCAATCGGTTCAGCAATCAGGCCCGCGCGGCGCGCACCGGCCGACAGGACCGACTGACGGATCGCGCGCTTTTCCACCGGCGTCGCGCCATGCGGCACGCAGACGATGATCTTGGGCTTGGAAAAGGTGGACCGTTTCGCGACCTTGCGGATGAAATACTTGATCATCTCTTCGGCCACGTCGAAATCGGCGATGACGCCGTCACGCATCGGGCGGATCGCCTCGATGCTGCCGGGTGTCCGGCCCAGCATCAGTTTGGCGTCCTCGCCCACGGCCAGAACCTTCTTCACGCCGTCCTTGACGTGATAGGCGACGACGGAAGGTTCGGACAGGACGATCCCGCGACCCTTGACATAGATCAGCGTATTCGCCGTCCCAAGATCGATGGCCATGTCGGATGAAAACAAGCTATGCCAGATCGCCATGTGGTGGTCTTCTCCAAGTCGTATAAGCAAATAAACCGGCGATTCCCCTTGCCCGCAGGCTGTTGCCTTATAGGGACAAGCCCCTACAGAATGAAAGCCCCCTGTTGACGCGGCGCTGGCGCGTTCTTGCCGCT
>JBBREW010000126.1:0-7520 GCA_038225335.1 Rhodobacterales bacterium | reverse complement strand
TGACCCGTCCAGCACAAAGCGCAGCGCCGCAAGGCAATCATCCCCCTGCGCGGGCCAGATAGCCATGCTGGAATAGCGGTAGTTCGGTCGCACGATGGCAATCCCAGCCTCCAGCAATGTCTGCGACACCGCCGACATGGTCTTTGATCCGATCTTGAATGCGCCGCCGTGGATTTCGAAAACGAACGGGAAGGGGCCGGTGCCTTCGGGCAGATAGATGTCCAGGGTCTGGCGTTCATGATCGCCATAGGCCAGATCAGCAAAATCAGCCTGTCGCGTTGTTGCCCAGCCGTAGACCCGGTAAGCGCCGAAACCCAGTGCGGCTGTGCAAACCGCCCCCAAAAGAATGCGCCGGTTCAATTTCATGGTCGTATAAATCCTTTTAAAACAAATATTCACGTCATTCTGTGCCTGACGTGAAGTCGGTTGTATATGGGTGTGGATCACGGACCGCTCAACGGTCATCCCCCCATTTTTTAACGGGGTGCAACCGGAGGGTTCACGCGGCCATTTTTGGTTTCGTGGCATGTGTGTTGCCGCCGATGCCCATGTGGGGTCGGTCGTTGTTGTAGGTCCAGGGTCAGACACCAAGCCTGCCTCGGCGGGCTATTTTTATCGACAAGGCCTACACGTCGCGGGATCTTGCGCGGCCCGTCGTGGCCGTATTTGTGCCCATGAAACGCGAGGGTGATGTCCACACCTTGACCCGTCGTGCACGGACACAGCCGCAGGTCGGTCACGACTGCGTCAGCAGCCGACCGGGCATGTAACGAACACCGCGCGGCATACGAAGGGTATCGGGTAAACCCACGGGCAGCCCCCGCCCTCCACACAAGGATACCCAGCGCATGTTCCGGAAAACCGCGTTCACCCTTGGTCTTGCGACCCTCACAACCACCGCGGGCATGGCCTTTGCGGGTGCGCAGTATCTTGATGAAACCGGTTTTGCCGTGTCCGGCTACGATATCGTGTCGTATTTCGATCTGCCGCAATCCGACGTTGGCACAGTGCAGCAAAGCCCGCTGGCGGGCTTGACCACGATCACGGCGGCCTACAACGGGGCGCAATTCGCCTTCGCAACCCCGGCGAACCGTGACCGGTTTCTGGCTGATCCGGCCCGCTATGCACCGCAATATGACGGGCATTGCGCCTATGGCGTCACGCAGGGCGGCAAGGCGCCGGGCAATCCGACGCTTTGGCGCATCGTCGATGACCGGCTTTATCTGAACGTCTCGCGCGATATTGTGGGCTTTTGGGAAGCCGACATACCGGGCAATCTGCAAACCTCCGAGGTGAACTGGGTGACGCTGGAACCCCGGCCCGCGTCGGACCGCACGATCCCGCAGTTCACATCCGCTGCACCGGTCGTGAATTAAGCACGTGACGACCGATCCCACACCCCCTGCAATCGCAGCGCAGGCCCTGTCCGGTCTGCGGATTGTCGATTTATCGCGCATCCTTGCCGGGCCTACGGCGACCCAGTTGCTGGCCGATCTCGGGGCAGAGGTGATCAAGATCGAACGCCCCGGCAAGGGCGACGATACCCGCGGCTGGGGACCACCTTTCGTCGCGGATGACAAGGGCGCAGACACCCGGGAAAGCGCCTATTACCTGTCTGCCAACCGGGGCAAACATTCGGTCGCGGTGAACATCGCCGATCCGCGCGGGCAGGATATCGTCAAGGCCCTGGCCGCCCAAGCCGATGTGCTGGTCGAGAATTTCAAGCCCGGCGATTTGGCGCGCTACGGGCTGGATTACCCGACGCTGTCGCGCCTGAACCCGCGTCTGGTCTATTGTTCGATTACCGGTTTTGGGCAGACCGGGCCAAATGCAGGCAGGGCAGGCTATGATTTCCTTGTGCAGGGCGAAGGCGGCCTCATGAGCCTGACAGGAGAGGCTGATGGCCCACCGATGAAGGCGGGCGTGGGCATCGCCGATATCTTGTGTGGGATGTATGCAGCGACAGGTATTCTTGCCGCGATCCATGCGCGCCATGCCACCGGGTCGGGCCAACAGATTGATATCGCCCTGATGGATGCGCAGGTGGCCATGCTGATCAATCAGGGTGTGGGCTATCTGACCGACGGGCGCGTGCCACCGCGACGGGGCAATGATCACCCGACCATCGTGCCCTATGGGACGTTTCCGGCCAGCGACGGCAGTTTCATCCTTGCTGTCGGCAATGATGCACAATTCGCCCGGTTCGTGACGGCGGCGGGCGCACCCGGTCTGGCGACCGACGCGCGTTTCGCCACGAACGCGGCCCGCGTGCGGCAGCGCGATATCCTGATCCCGCTGATCGCCACACTGACCGAAGGGCGCAGCGCCGCCGATTGGCTGGCGATCTGCGCCGCCCACAAGGTGCCGGCGGGGCCGGTCAACGATCTGGCACAGGTGTTCGACAGCCCGCAGGTCGCGGCGCGCGGGATGCGGGTCAGCCTGCCGCATCCGGCTGCTGCTGGTGGCAAGATTGATCTGATCGGGAATCCATTGCACCTGTCGGGCACCCCGGTCACCTATGCCAAGGCGCCGCCGATGTTGGGCGCGGATACCGGCGCGGTCCTGACGCGCCATCTGGGCCTTCAGCCGGGCGACCTGCGGGCGCTGCGGGCGGCGGGCGTGATTGATGGGGAGATCTGAGGCATGACGACCACAGCAGAACAGACGGGCGCGGATATCATCGGGGAGGCGCTTGCCCGGGCTGGCGCCAGCCATGCCTTCGGCATTCCCGGCGGAGAGGTTCTGGCCTTGATGCAAGGGCTGGACACAGCCGGGATCGCGTTCGTGCTGGTCAAGCATGAAAACGGCGGCGGCTTCATGGCCGAAGGTCTGTGGCACATGACAGGCGCATTGCCGGTGCTGGTCGCCACGCTGGGGCCCGGTGTGGCGAATGCGGTCAATGTCGTCGCCAACGCGATGCAGGACCGGGTGCCGCTGATCTTTCTGACCGGTTGCGTGGATGCTGACCTTGCCGAAACCTATACCCATCAGGTCTTTGACCATCAGGCCATGCTGCGCCCCATCGTCAAGGGCAGTTTCCGGCTGGCATCGGGCGCAATCGGTGCGGGCATGGCCAAGGCCATCGCGCTGGCCACCTCTGGTCAACCCGGGCCGGTGCATATCGATGTGCCGATCTCGGTGGCAGAGGCATTGACCCGCGAAGGCCCGGCACCTGCGCCGCAGGTTTTTGCACCCGGCCTGCCGCCGGTCACTGCCATCAGCGCGGCCCTGGCGGCGCTGGCGCAGGCTGAACGCCCGGTTGCAATTGCCGGTGTGGACGCGGTGCACGAGGGCGCGGGCCCCGCCGTGGCGGCCTTTTGCCGGGCACACGGTATTCCGCTGATCACGACCTACAAGGGCAAGGGACTGATGGACGAAAGCGATCCGCTTTGCCTCGGTGGGGCAGGGCTGTCGCCAAAGGCCGACGCGATCCTGATGCCGCTGATGCAAAGCGCCGATTGCATCCTTCTTCTGGGGTATGACCCGATCGAGATGCGCGCAGGCTGGCGCACCCCATGGCGCCACGGCCAGACCGTCATCGAAATCGCACCGGTGCCGCGCGGGCACGGGATGCACCGGGCCGATCATCTGCTGCTGGGCGGGCTGGCCGATACGCTGTCGGCGCTGGCCCATGACGCCCCGCTGCGCTGGTCCGACGGCGCGCCAAAGGCCGCCCGTGCCGCGCTGGCCCGGACCTTTGCCGTGCCGGATCACTGGGGGCCGCATCAGGTCTTTGCCACCCTGCGCCGTGTCATGCCGCAAGACACCATTGCCACCGCAGACAGCGGCGCGCACCGGATCCTGTTCAGCCAGATGTGGGAAACCCCCATGCCGCGCGGCATTTTGCAATCTTCGGGCCTGTGCACGATGGCCTGCGCTGTGCCTTTGGCTGCGGGGGCCAAACTGGGACGGCCTGCCGCACCGGTGCTTGCGGTCGTGGGTGACGCCGGGCTGGAAATGGGCGCGGGAGAGCTTGCAACCTTGACGGCCCTTGGACTGCCGATCGTGATCTGCGTGCTGGTCGATGACAGCCTTGCCTTGATCGAGATGAAACAGCGGGGCACGCAACGGCCCAATATGGGTGTCGATTTCGGGGGGCCGGGCGGGGGCACCGATTTCCCCGGCCTTGCGCGTGCCTTCGGGGGTCACGGTGTCGCGGTGACGGACAGCGATGCGCTGGCCCGCGCGGCGACCGCGGCGCTTGGTCGTGGGCAGTTCACCCTGATCGCCGCACGCATCCCCCGGCGGGCCTATGATGGGGCGTTCTAACCCGGTCCTGCGTGACATTTCAGCGCGTGCCGTAACAAACACCTGCGCGGGAACGAAGCGCATGAAAAGGCGGATGAATCGATCCGCCTGCCACATCATCTGAAAGGCTGTGCAATGACTGTTTCCGATGACCTGAGCGGGTTGCCCACGTCGTTGCCACGCGGGCAGATAGACGGGTGGAACAGGGTCATCCGGGGTATCCTGACCCATGCGGCATCGACGGGGCCAGATCTGAATGCGGTTCTGCAAACCGCACCCGATTTTGCCCTTGGACAGGCAGTGCGCGGGCTTTCCTGCCTGTTGCTGGCAAAGCCCGAAATGGTGGCCACCGCACAAGACGCCCATGCAGCGGCACGAGCCGGTGCGCCCGCCACCCAGCGGGAGATCGCCTTTGTTTCGGCGCTGGGCGATTGGTTGCAGGGCAATCCCAGTCATGCGGCGGCCCGTTTGCAACGGGTGCTCGACGCAGGTCCGCGCGACGCCTTGGCGATGAAAATGGTTCAGGCGATCCATTTCATCATGGGACGACCTGCGGCGATGCGCGCCTCTGTCGAAGGCGTGCTGGGGGCATGGGATGATCATCCCGCGCGGGGTTACCTGCTGGGCTGTCACGCCTTCACCCTAGAAGAGACAGGGGAATACGCGCGCGCAGAGCGTGTCGGACGCGCCGGCGTCGCGCTGGCACCCGACGATGCCTGGGGTCTGCACGCGGTGGCGCATGTCTATGACATGACGGGCCGCGCCCGCGCGGGGTTGAACTGGCTGACCGGCCGGGACGGTTCATGGGCGCATTGCAACAACTTCAGATACCATGTGTGGTGGCACCGCGCCCTGATGCACCTTGACCTCGGCGAACACGACATCGCCCTGGCGCAATACGATGCCGAAATCCGTGCCGACAAGACGGATGATTACCGCGATATTTCAAATGCCGCATCCTTGCTGTCGCGGCTGGAGTTGGAAGGTATTGATGTGGGGCAGCGTTGGGCGGAACTGGCGGCCCTTGCCGACGCGCGCAGCGGGGACGGCTGTCTTGCCTTTGCCGACCTGCATTACATGCTGGCACTGTGCGGTGGTGCCCGCGACGCGGCGGCGGTCACGATGATCGCGCGGATGCGCGCGTCGCGGGGTGGGCAGGGCGAATTGCAGCGTGTGATCGCGCATCCCGGCCTGCATGTGGCCCAAGGTCTGCATGCCTTTGCCAACGGGCAATATGCCAGTGCATGGGGGCATCTGCGTGCAGGCCGGTCCGACCTTCAGTCTATCGGCGGCAGCCATGCGCAGCGTGATGTGTTCGACCGCATCACCATAGAGGCAGCCCTGCGCAGCGGCGAACTGGAGGCCGCTACCCGATTGCTGCGGGACCGACAGGCGCGGCGCGGGGGCGCCCTTGACGGCTACGCCGGGGCGCGGCTTGATTTCATAGACGCAACCCTGAGGGAAGATGTCTGACATGTCGGTGACGAAACGACCGCGCGACCCCCGGCTTGATTTCTTTCGGGGGCTGGGGATGTTCATCATCCTGATCGCCCATATCAGCGCGAACCCCTGGACGCTCTGGATTCCGGCCCGGTTCGGGTTTTCCGACGCGACCGAGATGTTTGTGTTCTGCTCTGGCATGGCGTCCGCACTGGCCTTTGGCGCGGTGTTCGCGCGTGCGGGCTGGCTGATGGGGGCAATGCAGATCGCTTACCGCGTATGGCAGGTCTATTGGGTGCATCTGGGTGTGTTCTTTGTGGCCTTGTTCCTGATGCTGGTTCTGAACGCGACCGGAGTGTTCCCGCGGGACGAGGTCGGCAGACTGAACCTTTATCCGTTTCTGAACAATACGGGGCCAAACCTGATCGGCCTGCTGACCCTGACCTATGTGCCGAACTATTTCGACATATTGCCCATGTATCTGGTCATTCTGGCGCTGATCCCGGTGATGATCGCGCTGGCGCGGGTCGACAGGCGATTGGCGTTCCTGTTCAGCATCCTGTTGTGGGTCTTGGGTTCGACTGGTCTGAATTTGCCGGCGGAATTGTGGTTTTCCAACGGCTCGCAACGCCAATGGTTCTTCAACCCCTTTGGCTGGCAACTTTTGTTTTTTACCGGTTTCGCATTGATGGCAGGCTGGCTGCGCCCGCCGCCGGTGAACCGCTGGCTGATAGCACTGGCAATCTGCGTCGTCGTGCTCTCGGTGCCGTTTGCGTGGCACAAGATCATCGGTGCATCCGAATTCGTGCGGGACTGGCGGCGCGACTGGTCGTTTTTGTTCAACAAGACCGACTTTGGCATCCTGCGCTATGCCCATTTCCTTGCGCTGGCCTATCTGGCGTGGATCGCCGCGGGTGCGGGTGGGGCGCGTCTGAAACACGACGGCATTTCAGGCGCGGTCATCGCCATCGTCTCTCAGGTGGGCCAGCAATCAATGGCCGTTTTCGCGACCTCGATGGTTCTGGCCCGCGTTCTGGGCGCGTTTCTCAGCCTTGCGGGCGGCGGGGCGCTGGCCGCGCTGATTGTGAACGTGGCGGGTATGGGTTTGATCATCGCCGTCGCGCGGCTCACCGCTTATGTCAAAGCCAAGCCGTGGAAGCAGGCACCACCCCGCACCCATCCGACGTCAGATGCCAAGGCCCTTGACGGGGTGCGCCCATGACCCTGCTGGACCGGCGGCAGGGGCTGCCATGATGGGGGCACGGGCCGCTGTGTGGTGTGACGGACGACAGGCCGCCGACGTCTGGGTGACCCCATGAACCTGTCGCTGCGCCTGCGTCATGCCCCAGCGGGCGAGAGCCTGTCACATCCGCTGCCGATGCCCGATCAGGACCTGCGCGCGCCCTTCACCGATCCTGCGGCACCGGGCGTGCAAAGCGGTCTGTCGACCCGCGCCCTGCGGGTCCTTGTGCTGACCCTGCCAATCGGCATTGCCGGCCTTCTTGGCTGGTCATGCTTCGGATGGTTCGCGCTGAACGGGCCGCCGGGTGCGGTCGAGGTCGTCATTGTCGGCGTGACGGTCTTTGCCTTTTACTGGGTCGCGCTCTCATTCTGCTCGGCGATCCTCGGGCTGTTCTGGCGCCCTGCGCGTGACGCTGCGCCGACGGGGGACATCGACATTGCAATCTTGATGCCGATGTATGGTGAACCCGCCGCTGCGACAATTGGCACGGCCACGGATCTTCTGGCGGCGCTGGCGGTGGCGGGGCGGCATCGCGTTTCGCTTCATGTGCTGTCGGATACCCGCGATGAAGGCGCGGCCATGGCCGAAA
>JBBREW010000125.1:0-7548 GCA_038225335.1 Rhodobacterales bacterium | reverse complement strand
AAGCCCATCCACGGCCTTGACGACCTGACTGCCTGACGTGCGGCCCTGATGGCAGGTCAGGCACGATGCCTCGACCCCCTGGACCGGATGCAAAAGGCCACTGGGAAACGCCACCTCGGTCACATTGGCCAGTCCGGCGCTATGGCAGGTGGCGCAATCGACCACGCCACCGGGGCTGATCGGCCCGTTCACCACCCCCGCTTCGGTTCCGTCAAGGCCATGGAAATCGCGGAACCCCTCTCCGGAGTGACAGGTGGCACAGGCCGGGGCGATCTGCTCTTCACCGTCCCAGTGTCGAAACGACTGGGCGCTCGAATCCGCATGGGCCGACCGGAACCAGTCGATGATTTCCTGACTGTCCCTGACCTCGATGTCAGCCGCGTTGAACGGCCCGGCCCACGGCAGGACATAGGGGATATCTGCACTGCCTTCAGCCGGTTCGACCACGTCAGGGCCGCTCTGCCCCCAGACCGCATAGCTGCCCGCGATTAGGACCGACACGAAACTGACGGCGAAAACCGGGCGCATGAATTTCTGGATATCGAGCATTAAATTACCTCCGGTATCGAGAAAACGAGAAATCGCTCGCGATAGATTAGCGCGCACCGAGGCCGGATACTTTGTTTCATATCAAATAAGCCGGGACGCGGCTGTGATATAAGCGGACAATGATCGATTTTGCTTTTCACTCCGGCCTTACACCGCGCTTTGCTTCGCCTGCATGCGGCCCGCACCTGACAGAGCTGATAACCGCCGAGGCCGGACTGCAAACGATGCCTGGCAATCCGCCCCGTGTGACGATGGCGGTTGACGAGGGCGCGCTGGTGCCACAGGGCGCGCCGATTGCCCGTCTGCGCACGGCACCTGAGGTATGTTTCATAGCACCCATGCCCGCGCGCGTCGCGCGGATCACGCTGTCACAGGGGCACAGGCTGTCAGAGATCGTTCTGTTCCACGAACCGGGCGGCGATGTGATGCGACATGACATTTCTGATGCCAGCACCGAGGCGGGACTGCGTCGTCTGATGCAGAATTCGGGTCTGTGGACATGGCTGGAACGCCGACCGTTCGGCGGGATGCCCGCGCCCGGAGAGCGACCGGCCGCGATTTTCGTGATGGCCTCTGACACCGCCCCCCTTGCTCCAGATCCGCGGATAGCTCTTGCCGGACAGGAAGAACCGTTCGGCCGCGGGCTTCGGGCGCTATCCCGGCTGACCGACGGGCCGGTCTTCGTATGCCAGCAACCCGGACCGGCGCTGTTCGACGGGGCGTCCCCTGCCGGGCGTCTGCGCAAGGTTGAGCACGGGCCACACCACCCGCAAGGCGCACCGGGTCTGCGCATTCATGCGCTGTTCCCGGCCACGCTCGAAGCGCCGGTCTGGACCATCCATGCCGAGGATGTCGCCCATCTTGGCACGCTCGTTGCGACGGGAACACTTCCCATGACCCGCCTTGTCAGCGTTGGCGGGGCAGCCCTGCGTGAGGCAAGGCTGGTGCGCACCCAGCCCGGTGCCGATCTGCGCGGACTGACACACCGTATCGTGCAGCCCGGCCCGCATGTGGTCTTGTCGGGATCGCCGCTGGACGGGCATCTTGCCCACTGGCTGGCACCGCGCCACAGGCAGGCCACGGCGTTGCCGCGTCTGCCGCAACCCGGACCGCCGCACTGGCTCGTTGCTGCGCTGACCCGCTCTGCCGCGCCGAGACCCGTGATACCGAACGCAGCACTTGACCAGTCTTTTGCCGCCACCCTCCCTGCTGCGGCCTTTGTGCGGGTCCTGGCATCAGGCAATGACGAAACCGCAATGAAGATGGGACTGCTGTCTTTGCTGGAAGAGGATGTGGCACTGGCCGAGTATGTTCTGGGTGGCGCGGCGCATCTGCCGGAACTGCTGCGCGCGATGCTGGACCGCATCCGGGCCGAGTTTGCGGCATGACCCGAGGCATCTGGACCCGCGAAACGGTTGTGCTGATGCTGGTGGCAGCCTACCTGCCGATGGCGGTTTTCTGGGTGTGGCTTGGCGGCACAGAGGCGGTTCAACGACTGGGACTTGCCGCACTGGTTCTCGCTTTGTGGAACCTTTCGTTCCTTCTGGCCCGCGCGCAGCCGATCTCATTGTCCTTTGTAATCACGGCGCTGGCCATCGCGATGCTGGCCCCCGAAGACCTGGGGGTGTTCCGGCTGGTGCTGGGGATCAGTTTTGGCGCGGTGTTCGGCGAGCTGGTCTTTGGGGGATGGGGCCGCAACGTGGTGAATCCTGCAACTGTGGCCCTGTCGTTCCTCGGCTTCGGTTTTCCCGGTTTTGACTGGCCGGAATTTCTGGCCCCCGTGGCTTGGGCTGCGACTGCGGCGGTGCTGATCGGGGGGGTGACGGGCACCTTGCCATGCGGTGTGATCGCAGCCGCGGCCCTTGCGGCGGGCGGTGCAATGGCAGCCGGCCTGCTGCCTTTTTCAGCTTTGCCCGCAGCGGGGATCGTGCTGGTTATCCTCGTGGCCGATCCGGTCACATGTCCGACGACCCTGCTGGGTCGGTGGCTGAACGGCGCGCTTTATTCCGGGCTGGTGACCCTGTTCGCGGTCGGCTGGCACGGTGCCGCACCCGTGCAATATGCCGTTGCCGCAGCCCTTCTGACCTCGCTTGCCGCGCCTGCGCTTGACGAACTGGCCCTTTCGCTCTGGTATGCAAAAAGACGGAGGCGTCATGGCCGGACCTGACTGGAACCTGTGGCGGCGATTGCTGTCCCTGCCCAACGAAAGCCGCACGAAAACGATTGTCATCGCATTTCTGGTCTCAGTCGTCTGTGCGCTGCTGGTCAGCGGGGCGACCGTTCTGTTGCGCCCGATCCAGACCGCCAACCGCGCCGCCGAGGAACAGACACGTATTACGGCGCTGGTGCAGGGTGTTCCGGGCATGGCAGACCTGCTGACGCAGTCGGGCGGCGCGCTGTCCACCGTGGTGATCGAGCTTGCGAAGGGGCGAGCGGCGCCCGATGTGACGGCGGACACTCTGGCCGTGGCACTGGCCGACACGTCAAACTGGACCGCACTGCGACCGGATGCGGATCCTGCCGGTCTGGGGCAAAGGCCCAACTTTGCGCAGGTCTTCCTTCTGCGCGATGGCGAGGACATCTCGCTGGTGCTTTTGCCGATGACGGGGCTGGGCTATGGTGGACGGATCGACGCGATCCTTGCCCTGCGCGGCGATATGAACACGATCGCAGGCATCGCCATCACCGGCCATTCCGAAACCCCCGGCCTTGGTGGCCGGATCGCGGAACCTGCTTGGCAGGCAGGCTTTCCGGGCATCTCCCTGCACGACGCGGCAGGCGATCTGCGCTTTGCCGTCGCGCGGGCAGAGACGTCAAGCCCGCACGAGGTGGATGGCATCACCGGCGCCACCCGTACCGGCCGGGGCATGACCAACATGGTGCGCTTCTGGCTCGGACCCGACGGCTACGGCCCGCTGATCCGCGCCATCGAACGCAGCGAGTTCTAGGCCATGGCACCGCGCGTGGATTTCTGGGCAACCCTTACCGATCCGCTGATCCGTCAGAACCCGGTGACGTTGCAGATCCTCGGCATCTGCTCGGCGCTGGCGGTCACGACCTCGCTTGCAACGGCGCTGACCATGTCGGTGTCGCTGACCGTGGTGCTGACGCTTTCGGCGGTCCTCATCAGCCTGATCCGCAGCCACATCCCCGACTCGATCCGGCTGATCGTCCAGATCATCATTGTGGCCTCGCTGGTGATCGTCATTGACCAGATCCTTCAGGCCTACCTTGCCGACATCAGCCGCTCTTTGTCGATCTACGTCAGCCTGATCACCACAAACTGCCTCGTTCTTGGCCGCACCGAAGCCTATGCCCGCCACCATACCCCGCTTCCGGCCGCAGTGGATGCCATTGGCAACGGGCTGGGCTACTCGCTGGTCTTGCTGCTGATCGGCGGGCTGCGGGAGCTGTTCGGTCGGGGGTCGCTGTTTGGCTGGCCGGTGATGCCGTTGGCGGATGCGGGCGGCTGGTTCACCCCACTTGGACTGATGTTGCTTGCACCGTCCGGCTTCTTCCTGCTGGGGGGGCTGGTCTGGGCCATCCGGTCGCTGTGGCCCGAACAGACCGAAGCCCCCGAACACGCGCCCTTGCCACGGATCGGGTCCACTGAATGACCGGCCTGTGGTCCCTTTTCCTGTCGGCTGCTTTTGTCGACAACATGCCGCTGACGCTGTTTCTGGGGCTTTGCACCTTTCTGGCTCTGTCACGGCGCCCGGAAAGTGCTGTCGGCCTCGGCATCGCCATGACCGGTGTGCTGGGCGTGACCGTGCCGCTGAACTGGTTGATCTATCAGGGCTTGCTTGCACCGGGCGCCTGGGCCTGGGCGGGGATGCCCGAACTCGATCTATCCTATCTGTCGCTGATCGCCTTCATAGGGGTGATCGCCGCGACAGTGCAGCTTCTGGAAATGCTGCTGGACCGGTTCTTTCCGATGATCCACGCGGCCTTCGGGGTCTTTCTGCCGCTTCTGACCGTGCAATGCGCGATCCTGGCAGGCAGTCTGTTCATGGTCGACCGGGGGTATGATTTTGCAGAGTCCGTGGTGTTCGGCCTGGGCAGCGGTGTCGGCTTTGCTGTTGCAGTGGCGATGCTGGGCGCAATCCGCACGCGGCTGGCCTATGCAGATCTTCCGGCGGGCCTGCGCGGGCTTGGCATCGCCTTTGTCCTGACCGGGATCATGTCACTGGGCTTTGCGTCCTTTGCGCAGATGGCGATGTCGCAATGACCGAGATCCTGCTGGGCAGCTTTGTCATCGTGGCGCTGATTCTAGGACTGGCGACGGGTCTGCTGATCCTGCGTGCCCGGCTGATCCCGTCTGCCGCCCTCGATATCACTGTAAACGACACGCTGCATATCCACGCAAAGCGCGGTGACAAGCTGCTGGAGGTGCTGCACAATGCCGATATCCACATTCCGGCGGCCTGCGGCGGCAAAGGAACCTGCGGGCTGTGCCGGGTCGAAGTGGCAGGCGACGGCGCAGGCACGCCGCTTGCGACGGAACGCGGCGTGCTGTCGCCAAAAGAGCGTCGGGACCACATCCGCCTTGCCTGTCAGGCCACCCTGCGGGCAGATTGCGCCGTGCGCGTGCCAGAGGGGATCCTTGGCGCAGGCGGTGGTTTTTCCTGCACCGTCGTCTCGACGCGCATGCTGGCGCCCTTGATCCGCGAGATTGTGCTGGACCTGCCTGCGGGTCAGCTTTCGGCCTTCCGCGCGGGCGACTACATGCAGATCACCGCTCCGCCGTTCCGGCTCGACTTCTCAACCCATGATCTACCAGACCCCTTCCGCGACGCCTGGCAAATCGCCGGATGGCATCGGATGCAGGTCGCATCGGATGTCGAGGTGACGCGGGCCTATTCAATTGCCAACACGCCCGAAAACATTGGTCAGGCCGTCTTCAACATCCGTCTTGCCGTCCCGCCAGCCGGACAGGAGGAGGACATCCCGCCCGGTCTGGTCTCATCCTGGCTGTTCTCGCTGAAGCCGGGCAACGCGGTCACCACATCCGGGCCATACGGGGATTTCCATGTTCAGCCCGGCAATCGCGAGATGGTCTTTGTGGGCGGCGGGGTTGGCATGGCACCGCTGCGCGCCATGATCCATCAGGAACTCGGCAAGGGCAGCGCGCGAAGAATCCGCTACTTCTACGGCGCGCGCACCGCCGCCGACCTGTTCTATCGCGCGGAATTCGAGACGCTGGCTGCGCAGCACCCGAATTTCGGCTGGACGCCTGCGCTGTCAGACCCGGCACCCGGCGACCGCTGGACAGGCGCGACCGGCTTTATCCACGAAGTCCTTCGCGCGGGAATGGGCAACAATCTCACCCCGGAAGAGTGTGAATACTACCTCTGCGGGCCGCCGGTGATGATATCCGCAGTGCTGGCCGCGCTGGAACGGCTGGGGGTTGAGCCCGCTATGATCTTCTTTGACGATTTCGGAGGCTGAAACATGCACAGACCAACCCCATCACGCCGCGGTTTTCTGGGTCTCATCGGTGCGGCACTGGCTTGCCCGGGGCTGGTCCGTGCCGCCTCATCTGACATATTGTCGGGTTCTGCCTTCGGCACGACATGGCGGATCGTCGGTCCCCATGATGCCCAACTTGAAAAGCTCCGCCCCAAGCTGGAGGCTTTGTTCCACAGTATTGATGCCGAACTGTCTCCGTGGCGAAGCGACAGCGCCGTAAGCCGCTTTAATGCCAGTGCCGCAGGCGGGACTGCGAGCGCCGAGATGATCCATGTGACACAGACCGCCCTGCGACTGGCCGCAGAAAGTGACGGTGCCTTTGATCCCACGGTCGGACCTCTTGTGGCACGCTGGGGTTTTGGGCCAATCAAAGGCGACGGAATGCCGGATTGGCGGGGGGTGCAGACAGGGCCGGGCAGGATCGTCAAGGCAAGGGCTGACCTGACGCTTGATTTGTGCGGCATTGCCAAGGGTCGCGCCTTGGACCGCGCCATTGATCTGGCGCGACGGTCCGGTTTTGACAATCTGCTGCTCGATCTTGGCGGCGAGTTTGGCGCGCTTGGCACCCATCCTTCGGGTCGTGCCTGGCAGGTGGGGGTGGAAGACGCCGTTTCAGGACTGGCCCCCGCGGCCGTGCTGCAGTTGCCGCCGGGGATGGCCGTGGCCACATCCGGTTTGAGCGCGCAAAGCTACACCCTTGGGGCACGCATCTGGGGCCATATCATCGACACCGGCAGCCGCAGCCCGGTGAACGGGCACCTGCGATCCGTAACGGTCCTGGCAGCCGACGCGATGACGGCAGATGGCTGGGCCACCGCGTTGTTTGCGGCGGGCGACGTTGAGGGGCCGGCGCTGGCCCGCAGCCGCGATATTGCTGCGCTGTTCCTGTTTGACCACGGGTCGGCGCTGCATCGCGTCGAAACCGGTCGCATAGGTGATGTGCTGACATGAAGGGAACACGGCTATGATGGAACTGGTACTTGCCGTCGCAATCATCGCTCTCGCTGCTGCAGGGCTTGGCCTGGGCGTTCTGTTCGGGCGTGGACCGGCGCTGACCAGTTGCAGTGCTGCGGCCTGTCTGCCCGAGGGACGCTGCGTCGATTGCCCATTGCGCCGCCAGACCGCAGGCGGAGACACCCCGAAATGACCGAAGAGCGCATCGCATCAATCATGCGGCCCGATTATCCGGCCATCGGCCCGACAACACCGATCCGCCGCGCCATTGCCCTGTTGGTGCAATCCCGCGCCGCTGCCGCCCCTGTCATCGACGACGATGACCGTATGGTAGGCATCCTGACCCAGAAGGACTGCGTCCGCCCCGCGCTCCATGCCAGTTACTACCGCGAATGGTCAGGCAGTGTGGCCGACCACATGACAAGCACGGTGGTAAGTGTGGATGCGCAGGACGAACTGATCAAGGTGGCCGAACTGTTTCTGGCACTGCCGCACCGCGTGTTTCCGGTGCGCGATGGAACACGGATTGCGGGCCTGATCCATCGGTCAGACATCCTTGCGCGTCTGATCCGGCTG
>JBBREW010000124.1:0-7591 GCA_038225335.1 Rhodobacterales bacterium | reverse complement strand
CCCCGTTCTCATCCCTGACCATGACGTGCTGGCACGCCGCGTCAAAGGCATCGCTGTCCAATCCGGGTCGGCCGAAAAAGCAGGCATGGCGCAGCCTTTGGCAGGCCCGCAGGTCATCGGCTGTCGTGGCCATCACGACCCGCAGCCTGCCAGTCTGGAAACCTGTCTGGTGATTAGTCTGGAATGATGCCGTCTTCACATTCTACATCCTTGGCGGCGACGGTTGGCCCTGCCCCGCAGGGGGCCGCCAGCCGTCCCCCACATGATGACATGCCTTGGCGGCACGCCCTGCGCGACCTACATCATGCCTGAAGGATATGCAGGAAAGATGGCGATCATGGACAAAATCAACAAATCCGATGCGGAATGGAAGGCGGAACTGGACGCGGACGCCTTTCGTGTGTTGCGCAAGCACGGCACCGAACGGGCGGGCAGCCACGATGCCTTTCCCAAGGCACCCGGCACATTCGTGTGCAAAGGCTGTGGCAATCCGCTGTTCAGTCAGGACACCAAATTCGAATCCGGCACCGGCTGGCCTTCGTTTTATGCGCCGCTTGACGACGATGCGGTTGGCGAAACGGTGGACCGCAGCTTCTTCATGCGCCGCACAGAGGTGCATTGCGCGCGCTGCGACGGACATCTGGGCCATGTCTTTCCGGATGGACCCGCACCCACCGGCCTGCGCTATTGCATGAACGGTGTGGCGATGACCTTTCATCCCGACGACTGATCCCGAACCGGTGTCAGGTGCATCCCGCGACCACAGCGATCGTGGCGGGATGCAGGCCGGGTCAGCTGCCGCCGCCCAGCAGGTCTTCGGCGTTCACGCGGCCCACATTGCCCAGCAACTGCCGCAGGAACGTGTTGTCGCGGCGGTTGTCCTCTGTCACCCGGCGCGACAGCGTGACGACATTCCCGTCTTCCAGACCGAAGCGTTCGATATTGGACACGGTGCCGCCCGCGTTGAAACTGATGGCAAGAACCTGCCGGTCCACTTCGACAGGGGCGGCAGCGCCCAGTGTCTCGAACCGGCTCTGGACATAAAAATACGCGTCTTGCCCCAACACACCGGTCGTGGTCGGCGGACCGATGGCGGTCGTCACGGTCTCTCGGGTATCCTGACCGACGGTGATCTGCGCCAGATCGCCGGGCGTCGGAATATAGCCGTAATTGCGCACGATCGGGGTGCAGGCCACCGCCAGTGCAAGTCCCGCGCAAAGGATCAGGCCGCGCCATGGCCGCGTGATGCTGTGTGTCATCGCTGATGATCCCCGTGTCGTGACCTTGCGGCCTTGCCATGACGCCGCGCGCCTTTTATCCCACCTACATCATGCAATGCCCCTTGTTCAAGAATGGAACCGCCCGATGACCGGCCCCACCGATCTGCCGACCCGGGTTCTGCGGCTGGCAGACCTGACAAACCGCACCGCCACAACGTTCGAGATTGCGACGACTCCCGAACAGCGGTCGGCCGTTGCAGCCTATCTGGACATCGTCGCCGTGAAGAAACTTGTCTTTGCGGGCGACATCACGCCGATGGGTCGCGGTGACTGGCAATTGACGGGCAAGCTGGGGGCCACCGTCGTGCAGTCCTGCGTGGCCACACTGGACCCGGTGACGACGCGCCTCGATGAGAACGTACGGCGCGTTTACGCCAAGGATTTCACCTTTCCGGACGGATCAGAGGTCGAGATGCCGGAAGACGACACCGTTGACCCCCTGCCCCAGACCCTTGATGTGGCCATGGTGATGATCGAGGCGCTCAGTCTGGCCTTGCCGCCATTTCCCCGCGTGGCAGGAGCGGATCTCGGACAGGTGCTGGCCACCGAACCGGGCATCGCCCCGATGACCGACGACGATGCCCGCCCCTTTGCCGGGCTTAGCGCGTTGCGGGACAGATTGGCGGGTGGACAGGACGAAGACGACAGCGATCCGAAGCCGTCCTGACGGGGCCATGACGGGGGCCAGACCGGGCTCCGACAGGGCCCAGACAGGGGCCAGACAAAAAGGTTGCGTTCATGCGCTTTCGCAGTATGTTCGCGACCTCTTTGATACCCCCCCTCGACAGGCCCGCACCGATGGCTTAGAGGCCGGGACGAGAAACGAAACACGGGCCGACAGCGCCCCTTAACAGATAGGTTGCGACATGGCCGTCCAGCAGAATAAAGTCTCCAAATCCCGCCGCAACATGCGCCGTGCGCATGATTCCCTTGTGGCTGCGAACCCCAACGAATGCACCAACTGTGGCGAGCTGAAGCGCCCCCACCATATCTGCCCGTCCTGCGGCCACTATGCCACGCGCGAAGTGATCGCTGCCGATGCAGTGGATCTGGACGAAGACGCAGCCTGAGGGCCGTATTCAGCAGAAAGGCGTGACCATGGTCCAGACAGGGACGGCCCTGAACGGCGTGGACGCGCAACGCGTGCTGTCGATTGATGCCATGGGTGGCGATAATGGGCCTGCAACCGTCGTTGCGGGCCTTGCGCTGTTTCTGAAAAAGAAACCCGGCACGGCTGTGATCCTGCACGGGCGGGCCGTCGAACTGCGGCCCCTGCTGGACAAGGCCGGGCTGAGTGCTGCCGTCACCCTGCGCGATGCCGCCGATGTGGTCACAATGCACGACAAGCCCAGTCAGGTCGTGCGCAGCGGCAAGGCCACATCCATGTGGTCCGCGATCGAGGCTGTCCGCACCGGAGAGGCAGGCGTCGTGGTGTCCTGCGGCAATACCGGCGGATTGATGGCGATGTCGATGCTGCGCCTGCGCAAGGTCGACGGCGTGAACCGTCCCGCCATTGCCTGCCTGTGGCCTTCGCGCAACCGCCAAGGCTTCAACGTCATGCTGGACGCGGGTGCCGATATCCGCGCCGATCAGGACGATCTTGTGACCTATGCGCTGATGGGGACATCCTATGCGCGCAATGCGTTTGATCTGAAACGGCCACGGGTCGGGCTGCTGAATGTCGGCACCGAAGAACACAAGGGCCGGGCCGAATTGAAGGTCGCCCACGAACTGATCGGCACCGCTGCCGACAAGGGCGATTTCGACTATGTCGGGTTTGTCGAAGGCGGCGATCTGCCGGGGTCGGTCTGCGATGTGATCGTCACCGACGGATTCACCGGCAATGTCGCGCTGAAAACCGGCGAAGGCATTGCAAATCTGATTTCCGATTTGTTGCGCGACGCCCTGCGGCGCACGCCGTTTTCGATGCTGGGGGCCCTGTTCGCGCGGGGTGCGCTGCGTTCCCTGAAAAAGCGGGTCGATCCGCGCCGGGTCAACGGCGGTGTGTTTCTGGGGCTGACCAAGACGGTCATCAAAAGCCATGGGTCCGCGGATGCCACGGGTGTCGCTGCGGCGATTGCGCTGGCTTACCGTCTGGCGGATCAGGGGTTTTCGGAAAAACTGGCCGCACGGCTGGCAACAGCCCTGCCCCACGACGCGGCCCGCCCGTCCCTGCCCGATACCGGAGAGCTTAAACAATGACCCGCCGCGCCGTTGTGCAAGGGGTCGGACATTACCTGCCCGACCGGATCGTGCCGAACAGCTGGTTTGCCCAGACCCTGGACACCAGCGACGAATGGATCAAAAGCCGCTCTGGCATCGAAAACCGGCATTTCGCCGCCGAAGGGCAGACCACGTCCGATCTGGCGATCCGTGCCGCCAAGGCGGCGCTTGCGGATGCGGGCATGGAAGGGTCGGACATCGACGCCATCATTCTGGCCACATCGACCGCCGACATGACCTTTCCGTCTGCGGCGACGATGGTGCAGGCCGGGATCGGCAATACGACCGGTTTTGCCTTTGACGTGCAGGCCGTCTGCGCCGGGTTCGTCTATGCGCTGGCCAATGCCAACGCGCTGATCGTGTCTGGTCAGGCGACCAGCGTTCTGGTGATCGGTGCGGAAACCTTCAGCCGGATCATGGACTGGACCGACCGCAGCACCTGCGTGCTGTTCGGTGACGGGGCCGGTGCGGTTGTGCTGCGTGCAGAGGATGGCGATGGCCTGCCCTCTGACCGCGGCATCCTTGCGACCGATCTGAATTCCGACGGGCGGTTCCGTGACCTGTTGTATGTGGATGGCGGCGTCGCGACCCAGAACACCGGGAAACTGCGCATGGAGGGCCGCGAGGTGTTCCGCCATGCGGTGGAGAAGCTGGCCGCGACCGCCGATGCGGCGCTGCACAAGGCGCATCTGACCGCTGACGATGTCGATTGGGTCGTGCCGCATCAGGCCAATATCCGCATCATCCAGTCCACGGCCAAGAAACTGGGCGTTGACATGGACCGCGTCGTTGTCACCGTGGCCGACCATGGCAATACCTCCGCCGCGTCGATCCCCTTGGCGCTGTCGGTGGGCAAGGCCCGTGGGCAGATCAAAAAGGGTGATCTTGTCGTGACCGAAGCCATCGGTGGCGGCCTTGCCTGGGGTGCTGTCGTCCTGCGCTGGTGACCCTTTTCGCCCAAAGGTTGAATTGCCCAACTGCTTGTTATTGACTTTCAATTTGACGGTCACGTAAGGTTCACGAAATCCTGGGGGTGAACATGTCTGAAAAAACGCTGACACGCATGGACCTGTCTGACGCGGTGCATACGCAGGTCGGACTGTCGCGCAACGAAAGCGCGGATCTGGTTGAAAGCGTGCTTCAACATGTGTCTGACGCGCTGGTGGCTGGCGAATCGGTCAAGATCAGCTCTTTTGGCACCTTTTCCATTCGCGACAAGGCGGCCCGCGTTGGCCGCAATCCGAAAACCGGCGAAGAAGTGCCGATCCATCCCCGGCGTGTCCTGACCTTCCGTCCCAGCCATCTGATGAAAGACAAGATCGCGGCTGGCAACAAGGGATAGGTGATACCCCGTGGCCAAGGCCCCCGACGCATTCCGCACCATCAGCGAAGTTGCAGAACAGCTTGAAACGCCGGCCCATGTGCTGCGGTTCTGGGAAAGCAAGTTCGTGCAGGTCAAGCCGGTCAAGCGCGCGGGTGGACGCCGGTATTACCGCCCCGACGATGTCGTCCTGCTGGCCGGGATCAAGGTGCTGCTGCACGACAACGGCATGACCATCAAAGGCGCGCAAAAGGTGTTGCGCGAACAGGGGATCAAGGCCGTGACGGCGATGGCCCCCGCAACGATCACCGGCAGAGGTGACGACATCGACGCGGTGGCGCAGGTCGTGCCCTTTGTGCCCGATCGGACGGCCTCTGACATGGCTGCACCCGACGTGGCTGCGTCCGACATGACTGGCCCCGACGTGACTGGCCTGCCTGCGACCACTGATGCTGTGGTCGCAGAGATGGACGATGCACCCGCGACGGACGAGGCCAGCCCCGATGATGACACGCAGGCGCTGGACGATACCGGCCCCCTGCCTTCCGATGACCCGTCAGACGATAAGGACGTGGTGCTGCCGGACCCTGACCTGATTGCCGAAAATCCGGGTCGGGCCACCGTGAACCTGCCGGCCGATCCCGCACCGCGGCCGCCTGCCCCATCGCGCATCCTTGGCGATCTGCACCTTGCTGATCCGGTAGGTCTGACCGCACGGCGGGCCCGCATCCAGCCTTTGGTGGACCGTCTGGCGGTGCTGCACCGGCAGCTGACCCAGGCCTGATTAATCCTGACACAGCCGCATTTGAGCCCTTGCCCTTGCCCCGATATCGGGTAAACACACGCCTAGTCGGGCTATAGCGCAGCCTGGTAGCGCGTCCGTCTGGGGGACGGAAGGTCGCAGGTTCGAGTCCTGCTAGCCCGACCAAAC
The DNA here is from genome assembly GCA_038225335.1 of Rhodobacterales bacterium. GTDB lineage: Bacteria > Pseudomonadota > Alphaproteobacteria > Rhodobacterales > Rhodobacteraceae > Loktanella. The sequence goes on along the minus strand of JBBREW010000124.1, from coordinate 1,836 downwards.
AAACCGCCCGCTGGCGCATCTGCGCCGCGGGCGTTTTGCTATCTGCAGCAAGGGGGGAACGGGACGTGACGGATTTCAACACGGGCGTGCTGGCCGATTTCCAGATCGCCGCCTTGATCGCAGCGGGCGCTGTGACCGCCGATGTGCCTTTTGACGATGGCCAGATCCAGCCTGCATCGCTTGATCTGCGGCTGGGAGATGTGGCCTACCGCGTGCGCGCGTCGTTTCTGGCGGGGGCCGGACGCACGGTCACCCAGCGTCTGGCAGATTTCACCATGCATCAGGTGCCGCTGACAGGCGGTGCTGTGCTGGAAAAAGGCTGCGTTTACGTGGTGCCGCTGTGCGAAAGATTGTCCCTGCCTGCAGGCATGACCGCCGCCGCCAGCGCCAAATCCTCGATCGGGCGGCTTGATCTGCTGACGCGGATCATCACGGACCACGGCATCGCCTTTGACCGGGTCCCCGCAGGCTATGACGGGCCATTGTTTGTGGAAATCTGCCCGCGCAGTTTCTCGGTCGTGGCGCAGCCGGGTCAGATGCTGAACCAGATCATCTTTCGGCAGGGTCAGACCATCATGAGCGATGGTGAACTGGCCGCGTTGCACCGGGAAACCCCGATTGTGGACGGTGACGCGGTGATCGCCGATGGGCTGGGGTTTTCCGTCGATCTACGGCCCGCGCAGGGCACATTGATCGGCTACCGCGCCAAACCCCATACCGGGGTCGTCGATCTGGCGCGCCTGCGCCATTACACCCCTGCCGATTACTGGGAAGAGGTGCATACCGATACGGGATGGATCATCCTTGACCCCGGCGCGTTTTATATCCTTGTCAGCCGCGAAGCGATTGCCATTCCCCCCATGCAGGCCGCTGAAATGGCCCCCTATCTGGCGATGGTGGGCGAATTCCGGGTGCATTACGCGGGCTTTTTCGACCCCGGTTTCGGCTGGGCGGCCGCGGGCGGCACCGGGTCGCGCGGCGTGCTGGAGGTCCGCTGCCACGAAGCGCCCTTTGTGCTGGAACACGGGCAGATTGTCGGGCGGCTGGTCTATGAACATATGTCCGCCCATCCCCATGCGCTTTATGGGGCAGGGATCGCGTCACACTATCAGGGTCAGGGTCTGAAACTGTCGAAACATTTCCGGCAGGATTAGGACCCCCGGCCTGCGTCAGGTCTGAAACAGATCATCCTGCGCATCCGAGTCCGCATCGTCGTCGTCAAGCCCCGGTGCCATGCGGCTGTCGAGCAGCCCTGCAGCGCGCAGTTCCTTCAACCCCGGCAGATCGCGGGCGGATTCTAGGGCGAAGTGATCCAGAAACCGCTGGGTCACGATGAACGTCACAGGCCGCCCCGGCGTCATGCGACGGCGTCCCAGCCTGATCCAGTCCAGCTCTATCAACTGGTCAAGCGTACCGCGGCTGACACTGACACCGCGGATTTCCTCGATCTCTGCGCGGGTTGTGGGCTGGTGATAGGCCACGATCGCCAGCGTCTCGATCGCGGCACGGCTCAGCTTGCGCGTCTCGACCACCTCTTGCTGCATCAGGAATCCAAGGTCCGGGGCCGTGCGGATGGCCCAGGCGTCGCCGACCCGCACCACATTGACCCCGCGCCCGTCATACCGTTTGCGCAATCCCGCCAAGGCCACCGCCGGATCGCAGCCGTGCGGCAGACGCCCGGCCAGTTGCGCCAGCGTCATCGGGTCCGCCGTGGCAAACAGGATCGCTTCTACCATGCGTTCCTGTGCCACCATAGGCGGCGCCTCGAACAGGCTGTCGCGAGGCTCAGACATCGCGCGGGTCCCGTTTGCGGACATGGATCGGGGCAAAGGTATC
>JBBREW010000123.1:0-7614 GCA_038225335.1 Rhodobacterales bacterium | reverse complement strand
GATCCCGTGATCGCGGCCTTGCCCATGTATGACAGGCCGGGCACGCGGGGCGCCTATGCGGCCTTGTGGTCGCTGGTGCGGGACGGGTTGCGCGCGCAGGGCATTGCCGCCCCGCATGTGCTGGACAGGACCGTGGCCTATAACGCGGTCTGGGACCGGGACGATCTGGTTCTCGGTCATATCTGCAACCTGCCGTGGCGCACCACCTATCGCGGCAGGCTGACGGCCATCGGGGCATCGGATTACGCGATTGCGGGCTGTGCGCCCGGTTACTACCGCTCTGTTTTTGTTGTCCGCCGACAGGATGCGGACCGGGGGCTGGCGCATCTGGTCCAGCGCCGGATCGTCGCCAATGCACCCGATTCCCAATCGGGATTTGGCACGGTGCTGGGACTGGCACGCGATCTGGGCGTCGTGCTGCCACCGGTCACCTTTACCGGCAGTCATGATGCAAGCGTGGCGGCCATCCTGAACCAAAACGCGGATTTTGCGGCGATCGACGCGCATACCTGGGATCTGATGCAGCGTGACACGGCGGGTTTGCAGGACCTGCAGGTGATCGGCGTCAGCCCCGCCTCACCGGGACAGACCTTTGTCACCGGTCCGGGGCGCGATCCCGCACCCTATCTGGCGGCGCTGAATGCAGCCATCGCTGCCTTGTCCGCGCCGACCCGGCGCACCCTTGGGTTGCGCCGCGTCATCCCCCTGCCCGCCTGCGCCTATGATGCTGTTGACCCGGGGCACCGCGCGGCTGTCGCCTGAACCGACCTTGCGTCCCGACCGTTGCATTTATCGTGAAACTGCGGCCTACTTACGCGCATGAACACAGACCCCACACCCGTCATCGCGATCCGCAATCTGCACAAGGCCTATGGCAGCCTGGAGGTCTTGAAAGGCGTCGATATCACGGCACCTGCGGGACATGTGGTGTCGCTGATCGGGTCTTCGGGGTCCGGGAAATCAACCCTGCTGCGCTGCGCCAATCTGCTGGAAGACAGCCAGCAAGGCGATATCTTGTTCAGTGGAGAGCCGGTCAAATGGAAAGGCGAAGGGCTGAACCGTCGCCCCGCCGACCATGCACAGATGATCCGGATCCGCACCAATCTGTCGATGGTGTTCCAGCAGTTCAATCTGTGGGCCCATATGACGATCCTGCAAAACGTGATGGAAGCGCCGGTCACCGTCCTGCGCCGCAACCGGGCAGAGGTCGAATCCGCAGCGCGCGCCTATCTGGACAAGGTCGGGATCGGTGACAAGGCGGATGCTTTTCCTGCCCAATTGTCAGGCGGTCAGCAACAAAGGGCGGCAATCGCCCGTGCCCTTTGCATGGAACCCAAGGCGCTGTTGTTCGACGAGCCGACATCCGCGCTGGACCCGGAATTGGAACAGGAAGTCGTCCGGGTGATCCGCGCGCTTGCGGACGAAGGGCGCACGATGATCATCGTGACCCACGACATGCGCATGGCCCGCGATGTATCCGACCACGTGGTGTTCCTGCACCAAGGCCGGATCGAAGAAGAAGGGCCGCCTGACGTGCTGTTCACCGCACCCCGCACCGACCGCCTGCGCGGGTTTCTGTCAGCCACCCTGCCAGCCGCCTGACGACCGGACGGCACGCAGCCCGTTCACACGACCGGGCCTTGCCATTTGCTGCAATTCGCATAACCCTCTTGCGATCAAACGGGCTGCAACGTCAGCCACCCAACGGGAGACGACAATGACCAAGACGACACACCGCACAGCCACGCTGATCCTGTCCACCGCCGCAGCGGCCCTTATGGCCGGGTCTGCCATGGCGCAGGACGTGGTCCGCATGGGCACCGAAGGCGCCTATCCTCCGTATAACTTCATCAACGACGCCGGAGAGGTTGACGGGTTCGAGCGGGTACTGGGTGACGAATTGTGCCTGCGTGCCGAACTGACCTGCACATGGGTCACGAACGACTGGGACAGCATTATCCCCAACCTCGTGTCCGGCAACTATGATGTCATCATGGCCGGCATGTCGATCACCGAAGAACGCGACGCGGTCATCGACTTTTCCGAACCCTACACCCAGCCCGATCCCAGCGCCTTTGTCGGGGCATCGGCGGATGTCGACCTGACAGGCGCGATCATCGCCGCACAGACCGGCACGATTCAGGCGGGTTACGTGGCCACGGACATGGCTGACGCCACCCTGCTGGAATTCGCCACCCCGGAAGAAGCCGTCGCGGCTGTCCGCAACGGCGAAGCCGACGCGGTGCTGGCCGACAAGGCGTTTCTGCTGCCGATTTCAGAAGCGGACGCCGCCCTTGAATTCACGGGCGAAGATGTGCTGATCGGTGGCGGCATCGGTCTGGGCCTGCGCGAAAGCGATCAGGAACTGAAGGCGAAATTCGATGCAGCCATCGAGTCGATGAAGGCTGACGGCACGCTGAACACCATGATCACCGATCTGCTGCCGGGTTCGGCCACGTTCTAAGGCACGGCGTCCCGCGCGGCCAGCCGGTTGCGCGGGACCGACTGATTTACTGATTGATTTGCTGACGCAGGCGCTGCTTGACTGTGAATGTCGTCATGCCCGCCCTTTGCCAAGGATCGTCCCATTTTTCAGTTCTGCACAGACCCCGCCAGCCTGTCTGGCCTGACGTGGTTGTCGTGTTATCTGACGACGGGCAAGCATATGGGCATCTACTGGTCCGTGGGGACGGTGCTGCTGTTGCTGGCGATCACCGCACCGATGGCGCTGCTGTTCGGTTATGGCGGGGCGACGGCGGCCCGCAGCCAGATCGCACCGGTGCGCTGGTTCGGCCATGTCTATATGGCGGTCGTGCGTGGCGTGCCGGACATCGCGTTTTTCCTGTTCTTTGTGATCGCGCTGGATCAGGCCATCGAATACCTGCGCCACAAGGCCCTGTGCCGCGACTGGGACATGCCCGTGCGCCAAGGCAACGATTTCGTCGTCTGCGCGCAGGCCAAGATGCCCTTGGGCAACGCCGCACAATGGGTCCATGACACCTACAGCTTCGGCATTGCCGTGCTGACCTTTTCCATCGTGTTCGGTGCCTTTGCGGCCAATGTGCTGTTTGGGGCGATGCGGGCCGTGCCGCGCGGACAGCTTGAAACCGCGGAAAGCTATGGGATGACCCGGCGACAGGTGACGCGCCGCATCCTTGTGCCGCAGATGTGGGTCTATGCCCTGCCCGGTCTGTCGAACCTGTGGATGGTGCTGATCAAGGCGACCCCGCTGCTGTTTTTGCTGGGCGTCGAGGATATCGTCTATTGGGCGCGGGAACTGGGCAGCACCAAGACGCCCAATTTCACCGACTATCCCCACGGCGACTGGCGCATGTGGTATTTTCTGGCCTTGCTGGTGTTTTACCTGACTTTGACCAAAATCTCTGAATCCGTGCTGGGGCGCGTCATGGGGCGTCTGACCCGCGGGCAGGCCACCGCCGCGGGTGAAGCACAACGCAAGGCCGCCGCATGAGTTGTCTTCAGACCATCACCGATTACGGCCTGCGCAGCATAGGGATCGGTGAACGCCTGCTGCCGCGCAGCGATTTCACGCTGTGCCAGCAATTCACGCTGATCGGGTCGGGCATGATCTGGAATGTCTATTTCGGACTGGTGGCCCTGCTGACGGGATTTGTGCTGGCGGTGCTGCTGGCGATGGGCAAGGCATCGCGCCATGCGGTCCTGCGCCGTCCGTCGAATACGTTCATCTTTGTGTTTCGCGGCTCGCCCTTGTTCATCCAGTTCTTCTTTGCCTATTTCCTGTTTCTGTCGCTCAAGGGGGTGGTGCCCGGTCTGGGTGCGCTGACTTCTGCCTGGGCCGGGGCATTGGTGGTCTTGTTCTTTAATACAGCTGCCTATTCGGCCGAGATCTTTTACGGCGCATTGTTGTCCATTCCCAAAGGCGACACAGAGGCGGCGGATGCTTATGGCCTGTCGGGTTGGTCACGGTTTCGCAGGGTGATCTGGCCCACGATGCTGCGGCTGGCATGGCCCGCCTACACGAACGAGGCGATCTTTCTGTTTCATGCCACCACGCTTGTGTTTTTCTCTGGCTTTCCTGCGCTACAACAGCGCGGCGATGCCCTTTACTACGCGACCTATTTTGCCGACCGGACATTCAATCCTTTTGTGCCCTACCCCATTCTGGCGGGCTATTTCATCCTGTTGACGCTGGTGATCGTGGGTATTTTCGGCCTGATCAATACGCGGCTGAACCGCCATTTGCCGCAGGACATGCGCCGCCGTCTGCGCGTGCGGCCGCAGATCATCCGCTGATCTCCACGGGTTGCCCCTGCTGGCAAGCCAACCTAGATTGCCTCACATCAAAGGCAGGTGATCCATGAAAATCGGAATACTTCAGACCGGACACGCGCCCGACGCGATGCGGCCTGACACGGGCGACTATGCGGACCTGTTCACCCGCCTGCTGGGTGATCATGCCTTTGATTTTGAGACCTACGACGTGGTCGACATGCAGTTTCCCGGCGATGTGCATGACGCGGATGGCTGGCTTTTGACCGGATCGCGGCACGGCGCATACGAGGATCACGCTTTTATCGCGCCGCTGGAAACCTTTATCCGCGATGCCTATGCCGCCGCTGTGCCGATGGTCGGCATTTGTTTTGGCCACCAGATCATCGCGCAGGCGCTTGGCGGCAAGGTCGAAAAGTTCGGCGGCGGTTGGGCCGTGGGGCGGCAGATTTACGACTGGCAGGGCGAAGCGATTGCCCTGAACGCATGGCATCAGGATCAGGTGACGGTGCGTCCGGATGGGGCGGACATCGTCGCTACAAATGACTTTTGCGAAAATGCGGCCCTGATTTACGGCGACCGCATCTTTACCGTGCAGGCCCACCCGGAATTCGACAACGCTTTTACCAAACGGCTGGGTGACACGCGGGGTGAAGGCGTGGTGCCGCAACCCGTGCTGGCCGCGGCCCGCGCCACGCAACACGACCCCATCGACAACGCCCTGATCGCGGATCAGATGGCGCGGTTTTTCAAGACAAGGCAACTGACATGAGCTGGATGGACAGCATCCCGGAGGCGGCGCGCCTTTATCTGGAAAACAACCGTCTGGACGAGGTGGAATGCGTCATTGCCGACCTGCCGGGCATTGCCCGCGGCAAGGCCGTTCCGGCAACGAAATGGGACAAGCAGCAGCATTTTCACCTGCCCAACTCCATCTTCTTTCAAACCATCACAGGCGAGTGGGGCGAGGCAGCCGGTCCCGAAGGGTTTCTGGAACCCGACATGATCCTGCGCCCCGACCTGTCGACCACCACCGCCGCCCCTTGGGCAAAGGACGGCACGTTGCAAGTGATCCACGACGCATTCGACCAAAAGGGACGCCCGGTGGGGTGTAGCCCGCGCAACGTGTTGAAACGGGTCTGCGATCTGTACAAGGCCGAAGGCTGGACGCCCGTGATCGCGCCAGAGATGGAATTCTATCTGGTGGGTCGCAACATCGACCCTGCCAAACCGATCGAGCCGATGATGGGCCGCACCGGCCGGCCAGCGGCCGCGCGGCAGGCCTATTCCATGTCGGCGGTCGATGATTACGGCCCGGTCATCGACGACATCTACGAATATGCCGAAATTCAAGGCATAGAGATCGATGGCATCACCCAGGAAGGCGGCGCCGGACAGCTGGAAATCAACCTGCGCCACGGCGATCCGGTCAAACTGGCGGATGAGGTGTTCTTTTTCAAACGTCTCCTGCGCGAGGCGGCGTTGAAACACGATTGCACTGCGACCTTCATGGCCAAACCGATCGAAGGCGAACCGGGGTCTGCCATGCATGTGCATCATTCGGTGCTGGATGCGCGCGGGCGCAACATCTTTACCGGGCCTGCGGGCGGGGAAACGGACGACTTCTTTCACTTCATCGGCGGGTTGCAGCAGCACATGCCATCGGTGATCGCCGTCATTGCGCCTTATGTGAACAGCTATCGCCGGTACGTGCGCGACCATGCAGCGCCGATCAATCTGGAATGGGGCCGCGATAACCGCACCACGGGCATCCGGATCCCGATCAGCCCGCCGGAGGCACGGCGCGTCGAAAACCGGCTGGCCGGGATGGATTGCAACCCCTACCTGTGCATCGCAGCCAGCCTTGCCTGCGGTTATCTGGGAATGAAAAATGCACTCTGGCCCGCAAAAAGCTATCGCGGCGATGCCTATGACGCAGAGGCGGCGATCCCCGAAGGCCTGCACGACGCCCTGTCGATGTTCGACAAGGCCAAGGATATCCATGCCGTTCTGGGCGAAGAATTCGCGCGGGTCTATTCCATCGTGAAGCATGCCGAATACAACGAGTTCCTGCAGGTCATCAGCCCCTGGGAACGCGAACATCTGCTTTTGAATGTGTGATATCGACATGACGCCTTGCCTTGACGTAACTGCCCGGGGTCGTCGCGTGCCCTGCGCTGGCACCGCCTGTCGCGGCCAGACGCATGTCCTGCGTCCTGACCCGCCGGGGCATGGCCTGTGAACCCGCTTTATCGCAACGACCGCGCCGGAGAGTTCCCTGACAGCTGGTATGCGGCAACCACGGACCTGCCTGCCCGCCGCCCCGCATTGCGCGGGTCAGTGCGCGCGGATGTCTGCGTTGTGGGTGCGGGTTACACCGGCCTGACGGCGGCGCTGCGGCTGGCGCAGGCGGGACGGCGGGTCATCGTGCTGGACGCGCACCGGGCCGGGTTCGGTGCGTCGGGTCGCAATGGCGGACAGGTCGGCACCGGTTACAACTGGCCGCAGTCCGATCTGGCGCGCAAGGTCGGGGTCGCCCCTGCCCGCGCCTTGTGGGAGATCGCAGAACAGGCCAAGGCCGACCTGCACGACCTCGTCACCCGCCACGCGCCCCACGCGCAATGGAAGCCGGGCGTGGCCTATGGCACCTACAAGGACAGCGCCTGTACCGCCCTGCATGCAGAGGCGGATTTTCTGCAGAAAACCTATGGCTATGACAAGATCACGCCGCTGGACCGGGCGGGTCTGCGGGATATTGTCGGCACGGATTCATATGCGGGTGGCTGGCTTGACCATGGTGCTGCGCATATCCACCCGCTGCGCTATGCGGTCGGGCTGGCCTGCGCTGCCGAAGCGGCGGGCGTCACGATCCACGAAGGGTCAGAGGTTCACCATATTGCCAAAGGCAGCCCTGCCCGCGTGCAGACCGGGCGCGGCTATGTGACGGCGGATCAGGTGATCCTTGCGGGCAACGGGTATATGCCGGGGATCGTCGCCCCGGTCGCATCCCGCGTCATGCCGATCAATTCCTTTATCGGGGCAACACCGCCGCTGGACCCCGATCTGGCCCGGCAAGTGCTGTCACAGGATATCGCGGTGGCGGATTCCAAATTCGTGGTGAATTATTACCGCCTGTCAGAGGACAACCGCCTGCTGTTCGGCGGCCGAGAAAGCTATGGCCTGTCTTATCCCGCAGACATGGGCGGGCCATTGCAGGCGCGAATGGAACACCTGTTCCCGCAACTGGCTGGTATCGGGTTCGATTACGTCTGGGGCGGCACGCTGGGCATCACCATGACCCGCCTGCCCGCACTGCAGCGGATCGGGACAAACATCATGTCAGCCGCCGGGTTCAGCGGGCAC
>JBBREW010000122.1:0-7660 GCA_038225335.1 Rhodobacterales bacterium | reverse complement strand
CGCGGCCCAAGGCCCTGACGTGCAAGAGAAGATCCACGCCATCAAAGGGTCTGTCGCCATGACGAAACAGGACTGGAGCAGGTCGTGGCGGTCGTGGCTGCGCGGCACCGCAATCGGTTTCCCGATCGGTGCCATGCCTGCGGGCGGGGCCGATATCGCCAGCTTTCTGTCCTATGGCACGGAAAAGCATTTCGCCAAATACCCCGAAGAATTCGGTCACGGCGCGATTGAAGGTGTCGCCGGGCCAGAGGCCGCCAACAACGCGGCAGCCGCAGGCACGCTGGTCCCCTTGCTGACGCTGGGTCTGCCCACGACAGCGACGGCCGCCATCATGCTGGCGGGTTTCCAGCAGTTCGGATTGCAGCCCGGGCCGCTGCTGTTCGTCACCGCACCGACACTGGTCTGGGGTCTGATCGCCAGCCTTTTGATCGCCAACGTGATGTTGCTGGTGCTGAACCTGCCCTTGATCCGGTTCTGGGTCAAATTGCTGTCGATCCCGCGTCACTGGCTTTATGCGGGGATTCTGCTGTTCGCCACACTGGGCACCATCGGGATCAACCCGTCCCCGGTCGAGTTGTCGATGCTGATGATCTTTGGCGTCATGGGCTATTTCATGCGGCTTTACAGCTATCCCATCGCGCCTGTGGTGGTGGGCCTGATCCTTGGCCCGATGGCGGAACAGCAGTTGCGCCGGGCCTTGGCCATCGCGCAGGGGGACTGGACGACGCTTGTGGCGACACCGGTGGCAGCGGGCCTGTTGTTTGTGGCATTCCTTGGGCTTGTGGTGCCGCCGCTGCTGCGCTGGCGCGGCAAAGGGGCGATCCTGTCCCAGATCGCCGGGGCAGAGGACTGACACCCTGACGGGTCAGTTGACGACCAAAGGGGGGTGGCCGCGGGGCAGCCCCCTTTTTTATGGTCCTGCCACCTGCCGGGACTGGACCCCAAATAAGGACACCTGTTCCATGATCCGGGGCGTAGGCGAACAGGCGTCCGGGGTGCCGCCGCAAGCGGCAACAGTGTCAGGCAACCACACGTCCAGCGGGAATTGCAGCCCGCATGGTGCCTGCCCCGGACCTTGCCCGCGGCTTGCCGATGCGGGCGTTGGCCGCCATCTGTGACCCGCAACACCAGAGGTTCAGATGTCGATTGAAATCACCCGCATGACAAAGACGTTCGGCCCGACGCAGGTTCTGCGCGGGGTCGATCTGAACGTGCGGCAAGGCGAGCTGGTGGCGCTGCTGGGCCCATCAGGGTCGGGCAAGACAACGCTGCTGAAGATCATCGCCGGGCTGGAATGGCCGGATGCGGGCGGGTTGCGGGTGGACGGGGTCGACTGGCTGTCCCTTGCCGCACAGGACCGGCGCATCGGGTTCGTCTTTCAAAGCTATGCGTTGTTCCCGCATATGACCGTGCGCGACAACGTGGCCTTTGGCCTGTCGGTGCAGCCCCGCAGCATCCGTCCCGCAAAACCGGCCATCGCGGCCAAGGTCGAAGAGCTGCTGACCTTTTTGCAGATCGACCATCTGACCGACCGTTTCCCCGGGCAGTTGTCGGGCGGCCAGCGGCAGCGGGTTGCCTTGGGCCGCGCCTTGGCCATCGCCCCAAAGATCCTGTTGCTGGATGAACCCTTTGGCGCGCTGGATGCCGCGATCCGCCGTGATCTGCGCCGCTGGTTGCGCGGCGTCCACGCGGCGACCGGATCAACCACCATCTTCGTGACGCACGATCAGGAAGAAGCCTTTGAAATTGCGGACCGTGTCGTGGTCATGGGCGCAGGCCGGATTGAACAGATCGGCAATGCGGATCAGATCAGCGATGCCCCCGCCACGCCCTTTGTGGCGCGGTTCATGGGGGCCACGGTCAGCCTGCCGGTGCGGATCAGCGCCGCGCGGGCGCGGGCGGCTGACCTTGACCTGACGGCCTTGCCGGATACGGACCTGCCCGACGGCGACGCCCAATTGCACGCCCGCCCCGACGATATCGCGCTGCGGCCGGGTGCGGGGTCGGGCTGGACGATCCAGACCCGGTCCAGCACCGGCGCGCGGCTGCGGTTCACCCTGACCCATCCCACACAGGGAGAGGCAGAGGCGGACATGCCCCGCCGCGATCTGCCCGCCGGGCTGGATGTCGGTGCGGCCGTGACCCCACAGATCCTTGCGGCGGCCATCTTTGCCGCTGAACCCCATTCCCCCACTGAACTGAAGGAGTCGTCATCATGACACGCACCCCCCTGATCGCCGTAACGCTGGCCTTGCTGGCGGGCACTGGCCCCGCCACCGCACAGGATGCCTTGCTGAACAGCAGCTATGATATCGCCCGCGAATTGTTCGACGCACTGAACCCGGCCTTTGCCGCTGACTGGCAAGAACAAACCGGGCGCAGCATCACGATCGACCAGTCCCATGGCGGATCCTCCGCGCAGGCGCGGGCCATTCTGGAAGGCCTGCCTGCCGATGTTGTCACCTTCAATCAGGAAACCGACATCGACGTGCTGGTGAACGGCGGTCTGGTGTCAGAAGACTGGCGCGATGCGCTGCCCAATGGTGCATCGCCGTGGTATTCGCTGCCTGCCTTTCTGGTGCGGGACGGCAATCCGCTGAACATTCAGGACTGGGACGATCTGGTCCGCGCCGATGTGCAGCCTGTGTTTCCGAACCCCAAGACAAGCGGCAATGCGCGTTATACCTATCTGGCGGCCTATGCCTATGCCTTGGCCAAGAATGATGGCGACGAGGCTGTGGCACAGGAATTCGTGCGCCAGATGTTCGCCAATGTGCCGGTGTTCGATACCGGTGGTCGCGGCGCGACGCAGACCTTTGCGGAACGCGGGATCGGTGATGTCCTTGTAACGTTCGAGGCCGAAACCGGTGGTATCGCTGCGGCCTATGCGGATGCAAATCTGGTGCGCGTCACGCCGTCCATCAGCCTGTTTGCCGCATTCCCCGTAGCGGTCGTGGCCGAAAATGCGGACCGCAACGGCACGGCGGACACGGCCACGGCCTATCTGGAATGGCTTTATACGCCAGAAGCACAGCGCATCGTCGCAGACAATTACTACCGGGTTGCTGACGAAACCGTCGCGGCCGAATATGCAGGCGATCTGCCCGCCGTCGAATTGCTGACGGTCGAGGAGGTGTTCGGCGGTTGGGACGCCGTGCAGGCCGACCATCTGGCCGAAGGCGGCATCCTTGATTCGGTATTCGTGAACCAATGATCACCGCCAGCGCGCCCATCCGCGCAAAGCGCGTCCTGCCGGGGCTGACACTCAGCCTTGGCACGACGCTGCTTTACATGACGTTGATCGTGCTGATCCCGGTTGTGGCCCTGATCCTGAAAGGGGCCGAAATCGGCCCGGCGCGATTCATGACCATCGTGACATCGCCCCGGGCCCTGCATGCCTTTCAGGTGACGCTGACGGCGGCGGGCATCGCCACGGTCGTCAATGCGGTTTACGGCCTGCTGATGGCATGGGTGCTGGTGCGCTATGACTTTCCGGGGCGCCGGTTGCTTGACGCGCTGATGGATGTGCCGTTTGCCTTGCCGACCGCGGTGGCGGGTCTGGCCCTTACGGCGCTTTTCTCGTCGAATGGCTGGTTCGGGCCTGCCTTGGATGCGGCGGGATTTCCTGTGGTCTATACGATCTGGGGCATCGCGCTGGCGATGGCCTTCACCTCTGTCCCGTTTGTCGTGCGCACCGTCCAACCCGTGCTGGAGGATCTGGACCCCGCCCTTGAACAGGCGGCCCTGACGCTGGGCGCGCGGCCCTGGACGATTTTCACCCGCATCGTGTTCCCGGCGATCCTGCCCGCGTGGCTGGCCGGTTGCACTACCGCCTTTGCCCGGTCGCTGGGTGAATTCGGGGCCATCGTTTTCATCGCAGGCAACCTGCCGATGCAGACCGAAATCGCGGCACTCCTCGCGTATATCCGGCTGGAAGAATATGATTACAACGGGGCGGCGGCGATCGCGCTGGTCCTGCTTGGGTTTGCGCTGATCCTGCTGGCGCTGTCGAATGCCCTGCAGAACTGGGCCGCGCGCCACCGCGAAGGGCAATCACGATGACCGGCCCTGCGATCCACCACGCCCCGGGTCAAAGCCGTCTGATCCCGCGCATCCTGATCGGCCTTGCGGTCGTCTTGTCGCTGTTGTTCATCGCGGCACCGCTTGCCTATATCTTTGCGCGCGCCTTTGCCCAGGGCTGGCAGGTCTATGCGGCCAATATCCTTGACCCCGCGACGCTGCACGCCATCTGGTTGACCACGCTGGTGGCGGTGATCGTGGTTCCGGTCAATGTGGCGTTCGGAATCGCTGCTGCCTGGGCCGTGGCCAAGCACCGCTTTCCCGGTCGCAGTCTGCTGGTGACGGCGATCGAGATTCCCTTTGCGATTTCCCCCATCATTGCCGGCATCTGCTATCTGCTGCTTTACGGGCGGCAAGGTCTGCTGGGGCCGCTGCTGCGCGAATACGATCTTCAGGTCGTCTTTGCCCTGCCGGGCATCGTGCTGGTCACGATGTTCGTCACCGCACCTTTCGTCGCGCGCGAGGTGCTGCCCCTGATGCAGGCGCAGGGCACCGAACAGGAAGAAGCCGCCGTGACCCTTGGGGCCAATGGCTGGCAGATATTCCGCCGTGTGACCCTGCCTAATATCCGCTGGGCGCTGCTTTACGGTGCGGTCCTGTGCACGGCGCGGGCGGTGGGCGAATTCGGCGGGGTGGCTGTCGTGTCCGGGCGCATCCGGGGGCAGACCAATACCCTGCCGTTGCAGGTTGAACTGTTGTTCAACGACCTGAATGCGGTGGGGGCCTTTGCCGCGGCGACAACGCTGACCCTGATCGCGTTGGTGGCGCTGTTCGTCAAAGCTGCCCTTGAAGGGCGCAAAGGCGCCGCTTGACACACGGCTGATCGGTCCGGCCTGCGTCACGGGGTTGTGCGGCGTCAGGGGGTGCTGCGATCAAAACAACCGCTGGTGTTCGGGCGCGTGATAGGATGGTGTGGTGGTGTGGCCTGCCGCCCGCATGCGGCCCACGCCCCGATTGCCGCAGACACATCGACTGTCAGGGACGACCCGTGCCGATCGGGCTGATCGGCTGCGTCCGATGCAAGGAACATCACCATGTCCAAAGGCGACAAACAGCGCGGCAGCAAAGAAACCAAAAAGCCCAAGAAGGAAACGGTCAAGGTTCTTGCCACGGCCGATTTCAACAAGGGCAAGACGCCGTTGAATATCAACGAAAAGAAAAAGAAATAGCCAACCCGGTCATGCGATTTGCCTGACTGATCGCGCATCATGGTGGCATCGCGCGGGGCAAAACGCTGCGCCGCGCATGCTGCTTTGCGTCTGCGACCCGGTGTCACATATATGTCGGGCTGTGCTGAATCGTCGGGCAGGTGGAACCGGGATGCTGCGGTCACGTTCGCCATGATGACAGATCAATCCCATAGTTACCGCTTCGTCTCGCTTGTCGTTCTTGCGGTTGTGTTCGTTCTTCTGGTCGTCCTTGCCCCCGATGTGCTGCTGATCGTGTTTTCAGGCATCCTGTTCGCCGTGCTGTTCGGCGCGGGCGGGGGCTGGATCGCGGCCCGCACCGGGTTGTCGCGCGGCAAGGGGATCGGCGTCTTTGCCCTGCTGGTGGTGGTGGCACTGGCGGGCATCTTTGCAGCCTTTGCGCCTGCGATCACCTTGCAGGCCGAACAGCTGGCACAGGACATCCCCACCGGCCTTTCCAATCTGAAAGACCGGATCGAAGGGTACAGCTGGGGCGCGCGGATGATCGATACCGCCGAACCTGCGGCCATCATGTCGCGCGAAAGCGGCCTCGCCGCGGCGTCCGCTGTCAGTGGCGTCGTCGGTGCCTTTGGCTATTTCGGGATCATGCTGTTCATCGGGCTTTATGGGGCGATCCAGCCGGACATTTACCGCAAAGGGGTTTTGTCCTTGCTGGCCCCGTCGTTGCGGCCCCGCGCCGACGCGGTGATCGACCGCGCCACCGCCACATTGCAAAGCTGGCTGACCGGGCAGTTGATGTCGATGGCCACCGTCGGCGTGTTGACATGGATCGGTCTGACCCTGATCGGCGTGCCGCTGGCCCTGTTGCTGGCATTGATCGCCGCCTTGCTGGCCTTCATTCCCAATATCGGCCCGATCATCGCGGCCGTGCCCGCCGTCCTGCTGGCCATCCCAGAGGGGAACACGACCGTTCTGCTGGTGGTCGGCGTCTATGTCGTGGTGGAGGTGGTGGAAAGCTATCTTGTGACCCCGCTGATCCAGCAAAAACAGGTCTCTTTGCCGCCAGCACTGGTCGTGGCGGTGCAGGTGATGATGGGCATCCTGTTCGGCGTGATCGGCCTGACGCTGGCATCACCGCTGACGGCACTGGCCATGACGCTGGTGTCGGCGCTTTATATCGAAGGGTATCTGGAACAGGAACGGGCCCCTGATGTGTCGGGCACAGATGGGCGCGCGGACCAGCAGGGTGCGCCTGCCTCCGCGAACTCAGACACCGTCTGACGGGGACAGCACCATGTCGCGCACGGCAGCCGTCAGACCGGCCTGCCCGCGCGGGGTCCATCCCATCGCAGCCAACCGCCCCGGCGGCATGATATTGACCGATGCCGGGTCCGACCTGCGGGGCAGGGGTGTCGCACAGCCCGTGACCTGCGCGTGGATCGCCAGCAGATCGCGGTGATCCACCAGCAGATCGGATGCGTTGAAGACGACCTGCCCTAGTTTTGCGGCATCGGCACGCAACAGCAGGTGAACGGCCTCCGCCAGATCGACGCCGTGCACCTCTGTCGCGGTGCGGGGTGGCGGTGTGGTGCCCGCCGCGAAGGATGCAAAAAGGGCCTCCCACTTCTGGGGCCGTCCCGGTGCCGACACGCCATAGACCCCCGTGGCCCGCAGGCTTGCCACGGCCATGCCCTGCCGGGACAGCCCCTGCAGAACGCCCTCTGCCGCGATCTTGGTCTGGCCGTAAAGGCTGTCTGCCCGTGGGGGCAGATCCTCTGTCAACGCCGTGCCGGGAGGGTAGCCGTCATAGACGGCGCGGGACGACACAAAGATGATGCGCTGCACGCCGGCGGTGCGGGCGTGGTGAAACAGGCGTGCAGTCGCATCGCCGTTGGCGCGCACAAACCCCGCTGGATCGTGGCCTTCGCCGCCGCGATAGCGTCCCGGCACATGCTGAAATGCCGCGTGAACAATGGCATCTACCCCCGACAGGTCAGGCAGCGGACCTGTCAGATCATAGGCCCGATGCACTACCCCCGGCAGCACCGCAGGCCGTCGCCCCAAAGCGGTGACATCGTGCCCAAGCCCTTGCAGGTGACGGGCGATGGTATGGCCGACCAGCCCGGTGGCACCGGTGACGGCGACACTCACGCAGGCGACTGCGGCGGTGGGGGCAGGCTGGCCTGATCGGGCAAGACCCCGTCCGGGTCCGCGTAGGCCTGCCACAGATCAATTAGGGGCTGCACCTGCGCCCGGCGTGGGTGATCTTCCTGCCATGGCTTCTCATATTGGTAATGCAGGATGTGGATGTCGGGCCAATGCCACAGGTCCGGCAGGTTGAACCACACATATTGCAGCATGTTGAACGTCACCGGCAGGCCGTGCCAGTCGGGAAAGAACGCCTGCAGGAAACTTTGATCCGTGCGCGGCCA
>JBBREW010000121.1:0-7668 GCA_038225335.1 Rhodobacterales bacterium | reverse complement strand
CTGCGCAAGGTCAAGGTGCGTCGCGACGGGCGGCGTTCCCGCATGCAGGACCGCACAAGGCGGCCATGTTGCCCGCATCAGCGCCGCCACCGCATCCGCAAGATCCGGCAACCACGCCCATTCCCGGCTTGCCTGCGGGTCAGACAGCGTGATCTGCGCGGTGCTGCGCGCCTCTTGCAGCATCCGCCCGATCAGGCACAGGTGTTGGCGGCTGTCGCGGACCGCCTCATGGGGGCCGGTGATATTGCCCAGACGCAAGGACAGCGTCGCCATCCCTGCGTCGGCGGCTGCGGTCGTGATGATTTCCCCTGCCCGCTTTGCGGCGGCATAGGGGATTGTGCCACAGGGTTGGGTCGCCTCTGTGAACCGGCCACCCGACACAGGGCCGTCGTCCGGGGCAAAGACGCCCATGGAACTGAGGAACACAAACCGGCCCGCCCCCGCCGCGCGGGCCGCAACAAGCGTCTGCATCAGCAGGCCCACATTCGCCGCAAGGTGGTCAGCCGCCGTCATGCCAAGGCTGTCCGGATCCGCCGTCAGGGCGGCGCCGTGGATGACACCTCCAAGCGGGCCGATGCGGATCACGGCGGTCTCCAATGGCGCCTCGATCAGGGGTAGCGCGTGCAGCCGTGCCCGCGTCTGCGCGTCAAAGCTGCGATCCGTGCCGATCACCGGGATGCCCGCCCGGTCCAGCGCCAGCACGAGCTCCGAACAGACGAACCCGCCAGCGCCCGTGACAAGGATCGGACCGCCGGTCATCGCGGGGTTTGGCCATCCGCCAGATGCACCGCCTTTGCCACCGCACCCGCATGGGCGGGCCCTGTTGCGACAAAGGGCGGGCGCACCCGCGCATAACCCTCATCGCCATATTGCGCGGCGACGGCAGCCTTGATCGCGGGGATCAATGGCAGGGTTTCAAAGATGCGGCGCACCGCGCTGACCTGATCGTGCAAGGCCGCCTGTCGGGGGCCGCCCAGCCCGTCAATCAGCGCCCGGATGCCTGCGGCGTTCACATTCGCGCTGGCGCTGATGCACCCGGCCCCGCCTGCCGCGACATTGTCGGGGATCAAGGATTCCGACGCGGAATAGGTATCGATCTGGGGAAAGGCCGCGATGACGGCTGCGGTATTGTCCCATTGGCCAGAGCTGTCCTTCAGCCCCGCAATCACGGCGGGATAGGCGTCAATCAGGCGGGCGATCAGCGGCAGCGTGATCGGCACACCCGACATCTGCGGGATATGATACAGATAGACCTGCAGACCCGGCCCCACGGCGTCGATGACCTGCGCATAGGCATCAAAAACGCCATCTTCACTGACGCCTTTATAAAAGAAAGGTGGCAGCAGCAGCACACCGCGACAGCCAAGCCCCGTGGCATGGGCAGACAGGGCGATGGTATCGCCCGCAGCACAGCAGCCGGTGCCGGGGATCAACTGACTGGCCGGGATGCCGGCGGCGATCAGGCTTTCAAGGGCGGTCATGCGCTCGCCTACCGTCAGGCTGTTGGCCTCGCTTGTGGTGCCGAAGGGTGCCAATCCATGCGCCCCCGCCGCCAGAACCGCCTTGGCATGGGACACAAAGCGGTCCGTGTCGACGGACATATCCGCGGCAAAGGGGGTGATGGCCGGGACGAACAGTTCAATCTTGCGCGGGGTCATGCACAGTCTTTCGGTTGGGGGGTGCCGCGATCAGCGTCAGGGGGGAAATGTCACGGAATTCGTCGTCGGCCTGTGCCCCGTCGCGCCACATGGTCACGACGAATGACCCGTCCCGGTCCAGCACGGTCGCGCCCAGATGCCAGACGCCGGGCGCATAGATCACGCCCATCGTGCCCGGCACGACAAAGCCCAGCGCACCGGCGGGATCGGGGTCGCCGTTCGGATCGGACGGCAGGACGACGACCGCATACCGCAGCACGTCAAGCGGCACGAAACACTGCGCCGCATGCGGATGGCGTTCGATCTGACCGATGGCGAACGGCAGGACCCTGTGGTGGACATGATTGACATGGATCACCGGGACCGTATCCGCAGGCGCGCCCGCAAAGGCATCACTATAGAACCGCCGCGCGCCCGGTGCGTCAGGCGGCACAACGAACTGCCCGAAGGGCGCAAAGGCGGCAGCGTCAGGTGGCAGCAAGGGGATCGTTGCTGCGTGCCCCGCACCGGGCCGGTCAGGCAGGGCGGCTGATTTGCGGATCTGGCGGGTCATGGCGTCACCTGCGGCGGTGGCACCTGCGCGCTGAAATGGGTCAGAATGTCTTCTCTGCGGCACAACCAGACCCCGTGCCGGTCCTTGATGTGGTCCATGAACCGCATCAATCCGGCAATGCGCCCCGGATGGCCGATGATGCGGGCGTGCAGACCGACCGACATCATGCGCGGCATCTGTTCGGATTCAGCCAGCAGCACGTCAAAGCTGTCGATCAGGTATTCCGCATAATCACGGCCCGAATACACATCGCCCGACAGGAATTTGGCATCATTGGTCACCATCGAATAGGGGATCACCAGATGCGGTCCGTGCGATCCGCTGGTCCAGTAGGGCAGATCGTCGTTATAGGCGTCGCTGTCATAGGCGAACCCCCCATGGGCCTGCACCAGACCCCGGGTCGCGGCAGAGGCGGAATAGCGGCAATACCAGCCCCGCGGGGCGCGGCCAACGCTTTTTGTCAGGCTGGCATAGGCCTCTGCGATGTGGCGCTGTTCGGTGTCGGGGTCGATCAGGTAATGTTCGATCCAGCGCAGACCATGGGCGCAGATGTCCCAGTCGGTGTCTGCAATCGCCGCCGCAATGGCGGGGCAGCGTTCCAGCGCCAGCGCACTGGCGAAAACGGTCAGTGGAATACGCCGTGTAGTGAACAGGCGGTGCAGCCGCCAGAACCCGACGCGCGCGCCGTATTCATACATGCTTTCGGCGGCCAGATCGCGGTCACCTTTCGGAACCCGGCTGGCGCGCACTTCGGTCAGTGCCGTTTCCGACCGCCCGTCGCCGTCGCCCACGGTATATTCGGACCCTTCCTCGACGTTCAGGACAAAATTGACGGCAAGACCCGCGCCGCCCGGCCAGCGCATGTCGGGCGGCGTCGCACCATAGCCGGTCAGATCGCGTTGTCGGTCCATGCCATCCTCCCTGACGACGTGACGCGGGCCTGCGGCCCCGCTGCGGACAGGCCGCATCGGGTGGCGGCCAGCCTAATCACGTGGCCCCTCGACCTTGTTGAAAAAGCAGCACCAGTCGCCTGCGTTCACGTTGGGCAGGGCGCGCAGGCCAAAGAACATGCCGTCCGCCGGGGCATGGATCGCACCGACCGTGTCACCGAAGATGTCGACGATCTGGGCGATCCGGTCGCCCTTTTTCATCATGGTCAGGAAATCGACGCCTTCATCGGGCAGGAAGATACCAGAGGCAGGGGCCAACAGGGCCTCTTGCTGGCCTTTGGTGGCATCGGTCGGGTAGGTGGCGGTGCCATCCAGCATGTCGTAGTGATAGCAGATGTTGACGATCGCCTTTGCCAACTCTGCCCCGACATAGCGAAACCGGTCCGGTGCGGTATAGGACCGCCCCCCCAGTTCGACCGTGATGCCGACCTTGCCTGCGCCGTTCAATGCGGCCATCGGGCTGCCGGATTTGGTAAAGTTCGACATGATGCAGCCCCAGCCAGCGCCCATGGCCTTGGCCAGCGCGACGCTTTCCGGGCGTTCATCGACAAAGATGGCCTTGTCCAGAAACGAATGTGCGCCGCCGGAATGGATCGAGATTTCCAGATCGGCCACGTCTTTCATCGCGTTCCAATGGGCATGGGCCAGCCTTTCGGTGAAATAGCCATCGGCCTTGCCCGGATAGATGCGGTTCATGTCATAGGCAAAGGTATCCAGCGGATTGCCGCGTTCGGCGGCGGAAAAGGCCAGAGGGTTCACGCAGGGCACCAGCACGACCGCACCGCGCAGTTTTGCCGGGTCAATCTGCTTGCGCGCCAGCATGCAGGCCAGCGGTCCTTCGGGCTCGTCGCCGTGAATGGCGGCGTTGACCCAGAACGTGGGCCCTGGCCCGCTGCCATTGATGACGACAACCGGAATATCCACGGCCACGCCGCCCGCAAGGGCCGGACCATGGATGACGCCCTGCACCACCTCTCCCGGTTTGGCGGCGGCTGTGCCGACGGTCAGTGTGTCCTGTGCTTGCGTGGCCATCAGACGGCCTCCGCTCCGCCGTCTTCCCATGCTTTCAGCTGGGCGGGCGTATAAACCTGCATGAATTCGATTTCGATGCCACCGGCGTCGTTGTCAAGAAACGCGACCCAGCCTTCGGGATGCGCGTGGCTGCCGGTCTTCTTGCATGCCTTGCATTCACGCAACGACGCGCCTTTGCCTTGGGCATGGGTCAGGGCGGCGTCGATATCGTCAACTTCGTAACAGATGTGGTGCAACCCTTCGGCACCCCGTTCCGCGATCCAGGCATCAAACCGGCCGCCTATTTCGGTGGACTGGCACAACTGGTATTCAATGCCGCCCAGATCGAACAGCGCGACCTTGTTGCCCGATTTGGCAAAGTGGATGACCTGCGTATCGGCGGGCACATCAAGATAGCGCGCATAGGTGTCCAAGGCCGCCTGCGCATCGCGCACGGCAAAGGCCATGTGCTTGATGCTTTTGACGTTGGGATTATCGGATTTTGTCATCGGTCTGTCCTGTGCTGAACGTCTGAAAAAGAAAGGCCACGCTTATGCGGCCGGGCTGCCGACCTGCGCGCGAAAGCTGTCGACGACCGCCGCCATGCGGGTCATCGCGACCTTGATCCGGTCAACCGGCTGGGTCATCGACATGCGGATGAAATCGTCGGTGTGGTCCCCGTAAAGCGTGCCGGGATACATCATGACCCGACCTTCGGCCAAAAGCCGTTCGCAAAACGCACCGGCCGTGATCCCAAGGTTCAGGCTGGCGACATTGGCATAGACATAAAATGCACCCTGCGGTTCCGCATACCCCATCCCCATCCGGTCAAGACCGGCAAGAATGGCAGCGCGCCGTTCGTCATAGATCGCCTGCATATCGGTCACGCATTGCTGGCTGCCCGTCAGGGCTGCAAGGGCCGCATGCTGGCTGACGGCGGCCGTCGAAATGGCAAAGGCGTGATTGACCTCTGACATGGGTTCGATCAGGGCGCGGGGCCCGGCCAGATAGCCGATCCGCCAACCGGTCATCGCATAGGCCTTGGAAAAACCGGACAGGGTGATCGTCCGTTCCTTCATGCCGGGCAGGCTTGCCACCGGCACGACCGTGTTGTTGCCAAACGTCAGCCGGGCATAGATTTCATCCGAGATCACGATCAGATCGTGCTTGATCGCCAAAGCGGCGATCTTGCGCACCTCGTCGGGCGGCGTCACGGTGCCTGTGGGATTGTTTGGATTGATCAGGACAAGGATTTTCGACTTTGGCGTGATCCGTGCCGCGACCATATCGGCGGTCAGGGTGAAATTCGTCTCCAGCGTCATCGGGACCTTGACCACGACGGCATCCGACATTTCTGCCGCCTGCCCGTAGGGATTGTAGCCCGGACAGGGCACGATGATCTCGTCGCCCGGATCAAGCAGCGACAGGGCGATGATGAACATGCCCTGCTGGCCGCCGGGCGTCACCATGATTTCATCCGCCGCATAGTCGGCACCGCCATAGGCGCGGATGTTGTCGGCAATCGCCTCTCGCAGGGGCAGAATCCCCAATGGATGCGTGTAATGCGTCGCCCCATTGGCCAGCGCGTCCTGCCCTGCCTTGATAATATGCGCGGGTGTGTCCAGGTCCGGGTCGCCGCGACCTAGCTTGATCACGTCGTCCAGACCGTCGGCGATGTCCAGCATCCGGGTGACGATTGCCCCGTCCGACAGTTTGACCCGCTTGGCCAGTCGCTTATCCATGCTCATGTGGTGTCCTCCTCGCGCGGGCTTAGGCCAGCGCATAGATGTCCGTGTATTTTTGCGTCAGGTAGGCCAGATAGGGTGCCGGATCGAGTGCGCGTCCCGTGGCCTTTTCCAGCAATTCATCGCGGGTGAACCTGCGGCCGTGCTGTGCCACGTTGTCGTTCAGCCATGTGCGCAGCGGGGTGTAATCGGCCTGTTCCAACCCGGCCCTGATCCCGGCATCGCTGGTCGTGGCCGTTTCGAACAATTGTGCCGCCATGATATTGCCGACGGTATAGTTGCAGAACGTGCCGATCTGGCCCGAAGACCAGTGCACATCCTGCAGGACGCCATGGGCATCGTCCGTCACATCAACGCCCAGATAATCCTTCATCCCGGCATTCCACGCCGCTGGCAGGTCCTTGACCTCCAGCGTGCCGTCGACAAGCGCCGCTTCCAGATCGCAGCGCAGCATGACGTGGAAATCATAGGTCAGCTCGTCCGCCTCGACCCGGATCAGGCTGGGTTCGGATCGGTTGATGGCGCGGTAAAAGTCATCAGGGGTGACATCATCCAGCAGCCCCGGATGGGCCGCACGGATATCGTCCATGTGGTTGGTCCAGAATGCCTTGCTGCGACCGACATGGTTTTCCCACAGGCGGGACTGGCTTTCATGGGCACCGAAACTGACGCCGCCCACGGCATAAAGACTGATCAGATCGGTGGCTAGCGGGGTGCGGGTATAGGCCGGATCGACGTTTTGTTCATACATCCCGTGGCCCGCCTCGTGCAGCGCGCCGAACAGGGACATCTGCATGAAATCACGCGCGACCCGTGTCGTGATCCGCACATCGTTGCGGGTGAACGACACCTCGAACGGATGCACGGTCAGGTCCAGACGGCCCCGGTCAAAATCATAGCCGATCTTCTGCGCCATGGTCGTGGCAAAGGCCATCTGCTGATCTTCGGGGAAATCGCGATACAGGAAATCCGACTGCGGCGGGTCTGCTGCCGCGATGGCGCGCACCAGTGGCAACATGCCCGCCCGCAGCTGGGCAAACAGGTCATCAAGGCCCTTTTTGGTCATCCCCGGTTCAAACCGGTACATCAGCGCGTCATAGGGGTGGTCGGTGTAACCGATGGCCTGCGCCATTTCCCGGTTGATATCGACCATCTGCGTCAAGGCCGGCGCAAACAGCGCGAAATCAGAGGTTTTCCGCGCCTCTGCCCAGACATCATGGGCATTCGATCCCAATTCCGTCTTGCGCCGCAAAAGCTCTGCCGGGATGCGGTCGTGCCAGTCGATTGCGGCGCGCACCTGCGCCACGATCCGTGCTTCGGGGCTGTCAGCGGCCTTGCCCGCCACATCCCTGTCCGCGCCATCCAGCAGACGTCTGACGTCGTCGGAACACAACAGGTCGCGGGCAGCCACCGCAAGCGTGGCCAACTGTTTTGACCGCGTTGCACTGCCGCCCTTGGGCATCATCACGCGCGCATCCCACGACAGGATCGACCCCGCGTTCAGAAGGTCGTTCACGCGGCCCATGGCCTCGATCAACCCGGTATAACTCATATTGCCGTCACTCCTTGATCCTGCCTTGTCGCGCAGTCTGCCGTTCTGGATGTCGGCTTTGCGCTGAAACCTTGACTACACATTCTGCTTGTGTATCCCATTCAACAAGAACAATGTCGACAATATACTGATGGCAAGGAAGCGGGCAGGTGTCAAACCCAAATAGCGCGGCCCACGCACCGAAATCCGCCTTTGGACC
>JBBREW010000120.1:0-7716 GCA_038225335.1 Rhodobacterales bacterium | reverse complement strand
ACGCGCCTTGCGCCGCATGAACGAATTGGGCGTGCTGGCCGCGTTCCTGCCGGATTTCGCCCCCATCGTCGCGATGATGCAGTTCAACATGTATCACCACTATACGGTGGACGAGCATACCATCCAGTGCATCAGCCACCTGTCCCAGATCGAGCGCGGAGAGTTGGGCGATTCCCTGCCGCTTGCCTCTGGTATCCTGAAGGCGGGGGTCAACCGCAAGGTCATCTACGTCGCCCTGCTGCTGCACGACATCGGCAAGGGCCGGCCAGAGGATCATTCGATTCTGGGCGCACAGATTGCCCGCCGCGTCTGTCCCCGACTGGGTCTGTCGAAAAAGGAAACGGAAACCGTCGAATGGCTGATCCGCTATCACCTGCTGATGTCGGACACGGCGCAGAAACGCGATATCTCCGAACCCCGCACGATCCGCGGTTTTGCCAAGGCCGTGAAATCGGTGGAACGGCTTGATCTGCTGACGGTGCTGACGGTCTGTGACATCCGCGGCGTGGGCCCCGGCACGTGGAACAACTGGAAGGCCGTCCTGCTGCGCAATCTGTATGCGGCAACCCGCAGCGCACTTGATAACGGGCTGGAAGACGTCAATCGCGAAACCCGCGAAAACGTGGCAAAGCGGCATCTGCGCGATGCGCTGGACGGGTGGGACAGTGCGCCCCTGAAACGGGAAATGGCGCGGCATTACGGGCCCTATTGGCAAGGGCTGCCACCTGCCACCCATGTCATCTTTGCCAACCTGCTGCGCGACATCCCCGACGACGAGGTGCGCATCGACCTGATGCCGGACCCCGACCGGGACGCGACCCGCGCGTGTTTTGCTATGGTCGATCATCCGGGTCTGTTCAGCCGCATGACCGGGGCGCTGGCGCTGGTGGGCGCCAATATCGTCGATGCCCGCAGCTATACCTCCAAGGATGGCTATGCCACGGCGGTCTTCTGGGTGCAGGACGCGGACGGCCACCCCTTCGAGGAAACTCGCCTGCCCCGCCTGCGCAGCATGATCCACCGCACCCTGATGGGCGAAGTGGTGCCGCGCGACGCGCTGGCCGACCGCGACAAGCTGCCCAAGCGGATGCGGGCCTTTCGGGTGCCGACGACGATCACCTTCGATAACGAAGGGTCAGAGATCTACACCATCATCGAGGTCGATACCCGCGACCGCGCCGGGCTGCTGTTCGACCTGACGCGGACGCTGGCCAATGCCCATGTCTATATCGCCAGTGCGGTGATCGCGACCTATGGCGAACAGGCTGTCGATACCTTCTATGTCAAGGATCTGACGGGGCTGAAATTCCATTCCGACAGCAAGCGCCAGACCCTTGAACGCCGGCTGAGAGAGGCCATTGACCGCGGCGCTGAACGGGCGCAGACGTAGCGCGCAATTTCCGGGAACGCCTGCCATGAAACCGATCCGTTTGATGTCCGGCTTTTTCACCGTGGGCATCTGGACCTTTCTGTCCCGGATCATGGGCTTTGCCCGTGACATCCTGATCGCAGGCACCCTAGGCACCGGACCCATCGCAGAGGCGTTCCTGATCGCCTTTTCCCTGCCCAACCTGTTCCGCCGCTTCTTTGCCGAAGGCGCGTTCAACATGGCCTTCGTGCCGATGTTCGCCAAAAAGGTAGAGGCCGACGACGACGCCCTGCCGTTTGCGCAGGATGCCTTTATCGGGATGGCCGTGATCCTGACGGGGTTCACCATTCTGGGCATCATCGCCATGCCCCTGCTGGTGACGGCGATGGCGTCGGGGTTTCGCGGTGATGAACGCTTTGATCTGGCGGTGTCCTATGGCCGCCTTGCGTTTCCCTATATCCTGTTCATCTCGCTGACGGCGCTGCTGTCGGGTATCCTGAACGCCACGGGGCGGTTCATGGCGGCGGCCGCCGCGCCGGTTCTGCTGAACATCGTGTTCATCGTGGCGATCGTCATCACGACCACCCTCGGGCGGCCCGCATCGGATACGCTGGGGCTGGGACTGGATCAGGCGCTTGGGTTGCGGGTGGGGGATTCCCTCGCGCTCTCCGTGCCGCTGGCAGGGGTCGCGCAGATGGCACTGGTCTGGTGGGCCGCGTCGCGCGCCGGGTTTCCCATGCGCCTGCGCCGCCCCCGCCTGACACCGGATCTGAAACGGCTGGCCATGATCGCCGCACCCGCGGCCCTTGCGGGTGGTGTGGTGCAGATCAACCTGCTGGTCGGGCGGCAGGTCGCCAGCTTTTTCGACGGGGCTGTCGCCTGGCTCAGCTATGCCGACCGCCTTTATCAACTGCCGCTGGGCGTGGTCGGGATCGCGATCGGCGTCGTGCTGCTGCCCGATCTGTCGCGCCGTCTGCGCGGCGGGGACGAGGCGGGAGGCCGTGATGCCTTCAACCGCGCGGCGGAATTGTCGCTGGCCCTGACGGTGCCTGCCGCCGTGGCGCTGATGGTCATCCCGGTGCCGCTGACCGCGGTCCTGTTCCAGCGCGGCGCCTTTACCGCCGCTGACACCGCAGCCACCGCTCTGGCCGTTGCGGTCTATGGTATTGGACTGCCTGCCTTTGTGCTGCAAAAGGCGTTGCAGCCTTTGTTTTTCGCGCGCGAGGATACCCGCAGGCCGTTCCTTTACGCCATTGCCGCGATGGTCCTCAATCTGGTGCTGGCCGTCGGACTGGCCCCCTATATCGGGTTCATCGCAGCGGCTCTTGGCACGACCATGACAGGCTGGGCGATGGTCGTGCTGTTGTGGCGGGGGTCGCGCGGGATGGGCAGCGCCGCCACGCTGGACGACCGGTTCAAGGCGCGGATCTGGCGCATCATTGCCTCAGCTTTCGGCATGGGGGCGGTGTTGTGGGGCATGCAGATGCTGCTGAACCCCTATTTTTCCAGCGGCAGCCTGCGGTATCTGGCCTTGCTGGCGCTGATCGTGTCGGGCATCGTCAGCTATTTCGCCATCGGCCAGATCATCGGCGCTTTCAAACTGCAGGAATTCCGCCGCGCCTTGCGACGCTGATCCTCGCTTTTTCCTGAAATACTCGCCCGCGGCAGGCGTCCTGACCCTTATCGCTGGCGCAACCGCACCAACAGCGCGCTCCACCCGCCGGGGGCCAGAACTGTCGATGCGCCAAAACCTGCGGCAAAGCCTGCCAGTTCCGCGATCCACAGGGGGCTGGACCCGAACAGCAGGCCGAATCCCAATTGCAGCGCCAGCAGGAATCCGATCAGTTGAAAGGCCTTGATCTGCTTTTCCCCGGCCTGCCCCAGCCGCAGCCACAGGATATAGGTAAAGGCCCCGATCAACCCGTAGACGGCGGGCCAGACACCAAACAGCGGCTGCGTGCCGCTGACCACAACCCCGAACACCAGCGCACCCGCCAGCGTGCCCACCACAAACACCGCCAAGGTCGCCGCGGCGGAAAACACATCCCCCACGAATTTACCCAGGGCCAGCAGCAGGGCCGCGCCGAACAGGGCGTCGGTGAACCCTGCATGCACAAAGGGATAGGTCACAAAACGCTTTACCAGTTCCACACTGGTATCGCCGCGGGTCCAGACATAATCCAGCACCGCCGGTGAAAACGCATAGCCGTTCAGGGCCTGCAACCGCCAGCCGACGCCCTGCGCCCCGCCGACCAGACCCGCCCCCCCGGCGCTGAGCGTCAGTTCCACACCGACCACGATCAGCACAAGGATCAGGATGACGGGCGGGATCGCATTGAAGGGGCTGACGAAGGGGGCGGGATCGTCGGACATGGCGCTGCCTTTGCAGTTGGGATGGGACCGCCGGTTGATGTTGCGGGGCGGCTCTGGCATGGGTATGCCAGCACGCTTCCTCTGACCACCCCGGATGATCCCATGACCCAAGCGACCTTCACCCCCCGCGTCTTTTCCGGCATCAAACCCTCTGGTGGTCTGACGCTTGGCAACTATCTGGGGGCGATCAAGCGGTTCGTCGGTATGCAGGGTCAGATGGAAACCCTGTATTGCGTCGTCGACCTTCATGCCATCACGGTCTGGCAGGACCCCGCCGAACTGGCGCAGGCCACCCGAGAGGTCGCGGCAGGCTATCTGGCGGCCGGACTCGATCCCGCACAGTCGATCCTGTTCAACCAGTCCCGCGTCAGCCAACACGCGGAACTGGGGTGGATTTTCAACTGCGTTGCGCGCGTGGGCTGGATGAACCGCATGACGCAATTCAAGGACAAGGCCGGGTCCAACGCGGAAAAGGTCAGCCTTGGGCTATATGCTTATCCGGCGCTGATGGCTGCTGATATCCTGCTGTATCACGCAACCCATGTGCCCGTGGGCGAAGACCAGAAACAGCATGTGGAACTGACCCGCGACATCGCGACGAAATTCAACCACGACTACAAGACCGACTTTTTCCCCGAAACGATCCCGGTGATCGACGGCCCTGCGACGCGGGTGATGAACCTGCGCGACGGCACCAAGAAAATGTCCAAATCCGGTGAATCGGATATGGAGCGGATCAACATGCGCGACGATGCCGATACGATTGCCAAGAAGTTCAAGAAGGCGCGCACAGACGCCGCACCGCTGCCTGACACGCTGGACGGGCTGCGCGACCGGGCAGAGGCCCGCAATCTGGTCGATATCTTTGCCGCCCTGTCGGACACCACGCCCGAACAGGTCATCGCTGAATATGCCGGGGCCGGCTGGGGCAGGTTCAAGCCCGAACTGGCCGATCTGGCGGTGGCAAAGCTGGCCCCCATTTCGTCGGAAATGGCGCGCCTGATGGACGATCCGGCTGAAATCGACCGCATCCTTGCCGCCGGGGCAGACCGCGCCCGCGCGATCGCTGCCCCAATTCTGGCCCGTACAAGCGAGATTGTCGGCCTGCTGCGCTGAGCATTGCGCATTGGTGCAGGGTGGCAGTGTGTTTCTGCCCTCCTGACACAGCGTCCTTGCGCCCTTACGTCAGGGGCACAAGGAGAATTGTCATGACCCCGCTTGCCCCTGCTGCCACCCGGATCGGCCATGTCCACCTGAGGGTGGCCGACCTTGACCGCGCGATTGCGTTTTACGGCGGCGTCCTGGGGTTTTCGGTGATGCAGCGATACGGATCAAAGGCCGCGTTCCTGTCCGCAGGCGGCTATCACCACCATATCGGCCTGAACACTTGGGACAGTGCCGGTGGCACACCGCCGCCGCCGGGGCACACGGGGCTTTATCACACGGCGTTTTTGTTTGAGGACCGCGCCTCCCTTGCGGCCGTCTTGCGGCGCGTTCTGGCAGCAGGCATCCCGCTGGACGGGGCGGCGGATCACGGCGTGTCGCAGGCGATCTATCTGCGCGACCCCGATCAGAACGGGGTAGAGCTTTATGTGGACCGTGCCGAAGCTGACTGGCCGCGCGACGCGGATGGGCAGCTTGCCATGTCGAACACCGCGTTCGATCTGCAAGCCCTGCTGGACGATCACCCGCAGCCGGATTGACACGGATGGCGGTCGTGCGCCGGTCTGTCATGAAATTGAATCCAATGACCGTCAGACTGATGGTGCAGTTCCCCCGGCTGCAGTGCGACTGGCCTGCCATTCCCCGTCCCAAGGCGGGCCGGGCGGCGCATCCCGGCCACTGGATGCGCCGCACCCTCGGGACAAGGCGCACAAGGCAACGCCGACAAGGCAAGTCATCGCCATTTGGGGCAGGTCCGTGTGGCTTGGCATTGCCAGCCCTGCGCCGATCCGACAGGATACCGCCGAAGCGGGAGAGCCTTGATGCGTAAATTTCTGGTGGTGCTGGACGACAGCCGCGAATGTCTGAACGCCATGCGCTATGCCGCGATGCGGGCATCGCGCACGGGCGGCGGGGTGACGGTCCTGTCGATCATCCCCCCAGAGGAATTCAATCACTGGATCGGTGTCGGTGAAATCTTTCGCGACGAAGCCCGCGAACGCATCGAGGTGCATTTCGAGGTTTTCGCCAAATGGATGCGCGACCGACAGAAGGTCAATCCGAACCTTGTGATCCGCGAAGGTGAACCCCTGCCCGAACTGATGGCGCAGATCGCGGCGGACCCGGAAATCGGGATTCTTGTGCTGGGGGCCAGCGTGGACAGCAAAGGGCCGGGTCCGCTGATTTCGGCGCTGCTGCGGCAGGCTGGCACATTACCGATCCCGATCACCATCGTCCCCGGTGATCTGTCAAAGGAAAAGCTGGAAGCGATCACCTGAAACGTTTAGAATGGTTCCAAACCTTGACGCAGCCCGGTGCAGGGCGCATATCAATGGTCCGACATACCCGACACAAAAGGACGGTTTCATGTTCATCCAGACCGAATCAACGCCGAACCCCGCCACGCTGAAGTTTCTGCCCGGTCAGACTGTTCTGGACCTTGGGACAGCCGATTTCCCGTCGCCCGATGCCGCCGGGTCCAGCCCGCTGGCCCAGCGTCTGTTCGCTGTCGACGGCGTTGAAGGCGTGTTTTTCGGGATGGATTTCGTCACCGTGACCAAGGCCGACGCGGTCGACTGGGATCATATCAAGCCCGCCTTGCTGGGTGCGATCATGGAACATTACCAGTCGGGTCAAGCCGTGATGGGGGCGGACCACAAGCCTGTGTCCGGCCACGCCGCCCACGACGGCGAAGACGGCGCCATTGTCGAACAGATCAAGGAACTGCTGGACACCCGCGTCCGCCCTGCCGTGGCGCAGGACGGGGGGGACATCACGTTCCACGGGTTCGAACGCGGTGTGGTCTATCTGCACATGCAAGGGGCTTGCGCAGGTTGCCCGTCATCGACGCTGACCCTGAAGATGGGCATCGAAAACCTGTTGCGGCACTATATCCCCGAAGTGACCGAAGTGCGCCCCGTCGCCGCCTGACGCCGTCTTTGCCTGAACCCCTCGCCGCCAGATCGCGAAAGCCTTCTTATCATGCCGCAGATCGCCGTCGCCAATCCGAATACACCCGGCAAGACCACGCAGGTCGATGCGGCAAAGTATGACGACATGCGCGCGGCCCTGTTGGCGGTGGTGTCGGACACGCCCCTGACAGCGGCGCAGATCAAGGCCGCTGTGCTGCCGCATCTGTCGCAGGCCCTGTTTCCTGCGGGCAAGACCGCGGGCTGGTGGCTGAAATGCGTGCAACTGGATCTGGAGGTGAAGCAGGTTCTGCAACGCCACCCGACCCGGCCTTTGACATGGACGGCCGTGTGACGGCGGGTGTGGGGGACAGCCCGACCGTTCTGGCGTGCGATACGTCGGGCGCGGCCTGTGCTGCCGCGCTGCTGATCGGTGACCGCATCATCACCCGCGTGGACGACATGGCCCGGGGTCAGGCCGAACACCTGATGCCGATGCTGGCCGCTTTGCTGGCAGCGCAAGACCTGACCTATGCGGATATCGATGTGATCGGGGTCGGCATCGGGCCGGGCAATTTCACGGGCATCCGGATGTCAGTCGCCGCGGCCCGCGGGCTCGCGCTTGGCCTGGGCAAGCCCGCGTTAGGTGTCAGCACACTGGAAGCGCAGGCCTTTGGTACCACGGGTCCGGTGCTGTCCACCCTGCGGGCCCCGCGCGATATGGTTTATGCCCAGCGCCTGACCGATGGCTGGCCCGACGACGCGCCCGTCTTTACCGATCTGGACGGGGCGCTGGCCCTTGCCGGACATGACGATGTGACCGTGCTGGGTGACATGGCACAGGTCCTGCACGCGGCACATGGGCTGACCATCGGCACCCCGGTCGTCAGCGTCATCGAAGGC
>JBBREW010000119.1:0-7732 GCA_038225335.1 Rhodobacterales bacterium | reverse complement strand
CGGCCGCGCCGCCGATGATCCCGGACTGAACTGCAAAATAGCCGCCACCGCCGCCGGCGCAGGCCAGGATAAGGCCAATCAGCAACGGCATTTTCGACTTTTTGGTCTTGCCGCCTTCGGCAGGGGTGTCTGTGACTGCTGACATTCGGTGTCCGTCGGTTAAATCGCATTGGGCCTTTCATAAACCCGCAAGCCCTAACCGATTGTTAAGTCTGTTCCCCCAAAACCGGATCAGAGGGCAGAAGCCTCACTGACCGGAGAATCCAATTGCTCGGCCTACAAACTGTCTGGAATTCCTTGACGACACGCCGCCAGATCCTCGTGGCCGGTGCAACAATCGCGATGTTTCTGTCGGTTTTGCTCCTCGCGCGTGGCGCCGCGCAGCGCGATCTCAGCCTGCTGTTCGGTGGTCTGGAACCTGCGGCAGCGGGCGAAATCATCACCGCGCTTGATCAGCGTGGCGTGATCTATGATGTCCGCGGCGGCGCGATTTATGTCGATTCGGCCCAGCGTGACATCCTGCGCATGTCACTGGCGGGCGACGGCCTACCCGCGATGAATTCCGTGGGCTATGAACTGCTCGACAATCTGACCGGATTCGGCACGACCAGCCAGATGTTCGATGCGGCGTATTGGCGCGCGAGAGAGGGCGAGCTGGCACGCACGATCCTTGCAAGCCCCGCAATCCGTGCCGCGCGTGTTCACATATCGTCGCCGACCGGGCGCCCGTTTCAGCGTGACGCCAGTCCGACTGCGGCGGTAACCGTTACCACCGCATCCGGCACCCTGACATCACAACAAATCAAGGCCTTGCAGTATCTTGTCGCCGCTGCTGTCAGCGGATTGCAACCGGACGACGTTGCGATCATCGACGATTCGGGCGGGTTGCTGTCCGATGCCGCCGGGGTGCCGCATACAGGGTCCGGTGACGCCCGCGCCTCGACACTGAAAGAACGCGCTGAACGGCTACTGTCGGCCCGCGTCGGTCCCGGCAATGCAATTGTCGAAGTGTCGATCGATACCGTGACCCAAGCAGAACAGATCGTCGAACGTACCTTTGATCCCGAAGGACGGATCGCCATCAGCACAGATGTGACCGAAAATTCGTCAACGGCCCAGGACAGCCGCAACACCAATGTGACCGTGGCATCCAACGTGCCCGACGGCGCGTCTGCGTGCGGAGCGGGGGGCATCAGTTCGGATCTGACCAATGAAACGCGGGCGCTGACCAATTACGAGGTGTCACAGACGGAACGGCAGGTCACCCGGGAGCCGGGCGATGTGCGCCGGCTGACCGTCGCCGTCCTTGTGAATGACGCAATAACGCTTGCCGCCGACGGCACCGCGACAAACACACCGCGCACGCCCGAAGAACTGGCCGATCTGTCCGATCTTGTCTCCTCTGCCATCGGGCTGGATCCGGGCAGGGGCGACGTCATCACGCTGCGGTCGATGACATTCGACCCCCTGCCCGTGTCAGGGACAGAGGCCGTCAGTCCCGGCCTGTTGTCAGCGCCGCTGAATATCATGCAGATCATCCAGATCGCCGTCGCTGCGGTCGTGGCGTTGGTTCTTGGGCTTTTTGTCGTGCGCCCGATCCTGACCAATCCGCCACCGGCACCCGCCTTGCCGCCGCCGTCCGACTTTGATTTCGGCGGCTTTGGCGGACCGATGGCTTTGACGAACGGCGGACCGGGCGGTTTTCCGGTGTTCGGCAGCGACGACAGCGCCGACGGCAATCAAACCGATGCCGTGGCCCGACTGCGAGAGATGATTGCCGAACGGGAATCAGAGACGGTCCAGATTCTGCAGGACTGGATGGAATCGCCGGAAAAGGAAAACACCTGACATGACAAAATTTCTGACGCTCGAAGATTTTGCAAAACCCCATCCTGCGGCACCCTTGCCAACCCGCGTCGAAGACCTGCCGGGATACGATGCGGGATATGCGGCGGCGATGGCCGATTCTGCTGCGGTCCAGACCCGGTTGTCTGACGACACTGTTCAGGCAATCAGCGACATCACCTTCGGTTTTGCAGAAGCGCGGCTTTACGTCATGGCGGGCCTTGTCCCTCTGTTCCAGATCCTTGTCGACCGGTTGATGCCGACATCGCTGCCGCACAGCTTTCGGGCACAGGTCGTGGCCCGCCTGACGGATGCCGCCCGGTCGGACATATCCCATCCGTTCCGCGTCACACTCAACCCCTGCCAGATCGCGGCGATCAGCAACGTTCTGCCGCCGACGATCGGACGGCTGGTCGTGCTGGACAGCGATCCTGCCTTGTCCCCGCACAGCGCCCTGATTTCGGCAGGCGAGACGGAAACGGCTCTCGACTACGACACCCTGCATGCGGACATCGCAAAGGCGCTTGCAGCACTTTTTGACACCCTCACAGAAAGTCACGCTCATGGATGATACCAATCCGGTTCCGCCGGATGCCACGCGCGGTGCCCGCATGATGCATCAGATCCCGATCGAGGTGACCGTATCCGTCGGAAAGGCGCGACCGCTGGTGCAGGATCTTCTGAACCTGTCCGAAAGCGCGATCCTGCCTCTGGATCGCCGCATCGACGATCCGGTCGAAATCTATGTTGGCGACAAACTCATCGCGCGCGGAGAGTTGCAGGAAATGGAAGGCGCGGATGCCGGTCAGCTTGCCGTCCGCCTGACAGAAGTCGTCGGTGACGCCCGTGACATTGCGTAGTCTTCTGTGGGGCGG
Source organism: Rhodobacterales bacterium (assembly GCA_038225335.1). Lineage (GTDB taxonomy): Bacteria > Pseudomonadota > Alphaproteobacteria > Rhodobacterales > Rhodobacteraceae > Loktanella. Next base: position 5,012 of record JBBREW010000119.1, on the reverse strand, counting down.
CATCGCTCTTGTGCTGTTTGCGGCCGCACCGGCGCAGGCCCAGCAATTCACCCTTGATCTGGGCGGCAGCGATTCTGCCCTTGCAACACGGTCGGTGCAGTTGATCGTCATTATCACGATCCTGAGCCTCGTGCCGGGGATCGCCATCATGGTCACCTGCTTTCCCTTTATCGTGACGGTCCTGTCCATTCTGCGGCAGGCCATCGGCCTGCAACAGTCGCCCCCCAACATGCTGATCATCAGTCTTGCGCTGTTCCTGACCTATTACGTGATGGAGCCGGTCTTTCTGACCGCATACAATGACGGGCTGTTGCCGCTGATGGATGGCATCATTCCAATGGAAGACGGTATCGCCCGCACCGTCGCGCCGTTCCGTGAATTCATGATCGCGCGGATCGACGCCGAAACATTGGCGGAAATGGCAAGCCTGCGTCCCGGCGTTGATCCCAACATCGACCCGGTGGATGCGCCGTTGTCGCTGATCGTGCCGTCTTTTCTGATCTCCGAAGTGTCGCGTGCCTTTCAGGTCGGGTTCGTCATCTTTCTGCCGTTCCTGATCATCGATCTGGTCGTGGCTGCGATCCTGATGTCGATGGGCATGATGATGGTGCCGCCCGCAATCATCGCCATGCCGTTCAAACTTGCGTTCTTCGTGGTGGCAGACGGATGGTCCCTGATCGCAGCCAGCCTTGTGCGTGGCTACACCGGCGGATGATGCGCAGGGTCGCAGGGTTTACAACCGGCCCTTTATCCTCAATCTTTGTTCATATCCTGACGGGGGGACAGCCTTGGCTCTCTGCGATGCCTGCGCACCGGAACGGTCCAATCCTCTTTGGTCGTCCGGGTCGATGGTGCGACCGGGCCAAACAAGATCGGACACAGCATGACGAACGGCGATCAGGATTTTGACGACACCGACGACGACGAATTCGACCATTTTGTCGATGCGCAAAACACCGTCTATGACACGGTCGTTGCCGAACTGCGGGCGGGGCAGAAAAAGACGCACTGGATGTGGTTCATGTTTCCGGTCCTGACCGGCATCGGGCAGTCACCGATGGCGATGTTTTATTCCTTGCGCGACACAGCCGAAGCGCGCGCCTATCTGGCGCATGCCCTCCTTGGACCGCGCCTGATCGACGACATGCACATCCTGCTGGATCACGCGCCTCTCGACCCGGCGCGGATTCTTGGTGACACCGATGCCTATAAACTGCGGGCCTGCGCCACCCTGTTCAGCATCGCAGCCCCCACGCAGCATGTTTTCACCCGGTTGCTGGATGATGGATTCGGCGGTCAGCGCTGCACCAAAACGCAACGTCTGCTGCGCGCACCGATGCCGGACAATCTGTTCGGCTAAGGGGCGTCCGGCTGACGAAAGGTGATCAGAACGGCGGTGTCATCCCGGTGCGACCCCATGGCGCGGTCATCATAGATGCGCACCTCCTGCTGCGTCACATCGCCAAACCGCGCCAGCACTGGCGTGAAATCCACGGCATTGAAATGCACGCTGTTCACGGTCACGATGCCCAGCGATCCCGGCGCCATCCAATCGGCCATCCGCGCCAGTTCCACTGGCCCCGCGTGTCCGATCGTAAAGGTCCCGGCACTGACCAGACCCGCATAATGGCCGCGGCGGTCGGCCGGTGCCGGGTCCGCCATGTCATGCAGCAGCAGATCCCGGTAAACACCCTTTGGTCCCGCGATATCCAACATTGGCTGCGACAGGTCGATCCCGTCGATGACCGCCTGCGAATGTCGGCGCAACGCCTTGCCGACCAGCCCGGTCCCGGCCCCCGCATCCAGCACCGGCCCCTGACCGCCGCCCATGACAAAGGCCATGGCGACCGCATGCGGCAAAAGGTAACCTTCGGCGGCATGAAACGCGATGTCGTAACTGCCCGCCCACGCCTCATACAGGGCGCGGACCGCATCCCGATCCGCCACCGCATAGGCATCATTCAAGTTCGGCATCCGGTCCATCGCATGACCTTAACACCCCCTTGCGCGGCGGCAAGCGCACTGGCACGAAGGCGATCATGACAGGCACTCTTCTTTCTTTTGGACACGGTTACAGCGCGCAGGCGCTGGAACAGATCCTGCATCCCCAGGGCTGGCGGATCATTGCAACCACCCGGTCAGAGGAAAAGGCAGCCGCCTGTCTGGCCCGCGGGATCGAACCCCGACTTTATCCCGGTGCGGACATGATCCCGGCGCTGGATGCCGCGTCGCATCTGCTGATTTCCGCAGGGCCCGACGATGGCAGCGATCCGGTGCTGGCCGAACTGCACGACCAGATTGCCCCCCGCGCGGGGCAGTTTGCATGGGTCGGCTATCTGTCCACGACCGGCGTTTATGGCGATCACGGCGGCGGCTGGGTGGACGAAGACACCCCCCTGACCCCCGCCACCCGGCGCGGTCAGGCCCGCGTCGCGGCAGAGGCCGCTTGGCAATCCATCCCCGATCTGCCGCTGCACATCTTTCGTCTGGCGGGCATCTATGGCCCCGGTCGTGGCCCCTTTGCCAAGGTGCGCAACGGCACCGCACGCCGCATCATCAAGCAAGGTCAGGTGTTCAGCCGCACCCATGTCGCCGATATCGCCCGCGTGCTGGCCGCATCCATCGCCCGTCCCCGCCCCGGTGGCATCTACAACGTCTGCGATGACGACCCCGCCCCGCCGCAGGATGTGATCGGATACGCCGCGGAATTGCTGGGTCTGCCCGTGCCGGACGCCGTGGCATTCGCGGACGCGGACCTGACACCCATGGCGCGCAGCTTTTATGCCGAAAGCAAAAAGGTCCGGAACGACCGGATCAAGGATGAACTGGGCGTGACCCTGTTGTTTCCCGATTATCGCAGCGGGCTGCGGGCCCTGCTGGCACAGAACAACGGGGCATAGGCGCCCCCTTGCGTGATGCAGGCGGATCGCCCATGTCCAGACATCCGCTGACCCGGTCCGGCTCAGTGTTTCCTCTTAACCGATAGGCCATCATGACCCTGCGCGCTTCTCTGGCCACCTTTCTGGACCGTCCTGTTGTCACGCAGTTCATCGTGGCCGTCATCGTGTTCAACGCCGTGCTGCTGGGGTTGGAAACGTCCGACACCGTCATGGCGGAATTCGGCCCGCTGATCCTGCTGCTGGATACCGCCTGTCTGACGGTCTTTGTCGTCGAAATCGCGGCCAAGCTGTTCGTGCAGCGGCTTTCATTCTTTCGCAACGGCTGGAACCTGTTCGATTTCGTCGTGGTCGGCATTGCCATCGTGCCAGCCGGTCAGGGCCTGTCCGTGCTGCGTGCCCTGCGCGTCCTGCGGGCGCTGCGGGTGATTTCCGTGGCCCCGACCCTGCGCCGCGTGGTCGAAGGCTTTGTCAGCGCCCTGCCCGGCATGGCCTCTGTCTTTCTGCTGATGGGCATCATCTTTTACATCGCGGCGGTGATGGCGACGCAGTTGTTTGGCGCGGCCTTCCCCGACTGGTTCGGCAGCCTTGGCGGGTCCGCCTATTCGCTGTTCCAGATCATGACACTCGAAAGCTGGTCGATGGGCATCGTCCGCCCCGTGATGGAGGTGTTCCCCTACGCATGGGCGTTCTTCATCCCCTTCATCCTTGTCACCACCTTTGCCGTGGTGAACCTGCTGGTGGGCCTGATCGTGAACTCCATGCAGGACGCCCACGCCGAAGAAGGCAACGCCGCAACCGACGCCTACCGCGACGAGGTCCTTGCAAAACTGGAAGCGATCGAGAAACGGCTGGATGAGGGGCACAGATAGCAAGCCACGACTTGGGTAATGGTCCGTTGTGCGGACGTTGCTGCCATTCGCATATAAGCTATGATACTCGCTTCTCCCGTATTCAGGAATATCGATGGCTTCACCGCATCTCGCCAAGCTGACAAGAACGCTTCTTCAAGCTTACAGTGAAGCCGCGCTACTTAACGCGGATGAACTGCTTGCTGAAGCTTCGCTCTTACGTGACCATGACCACACGGCTCGGGCTTACTTCTTGGCTGTGGCGTGCGTTGAGGAAGCGGGGAAAGCGCTGCTCGCTTTCGATGCACAGAACCGAAATCTGTCTGATCCAGCAGTCTGCACAAAGCTGCAGCGGTCGATGGCAAGCCATGAGGTGAAAACGACCTATGCGTTGAGCATGTGGGCCCTGAGTAGCCCAAATCAGCGTGAATCGCTGAATATGGCGCTTGATCTAATCTTTCACGTCAAGCGCGGGCGCGAGCCGTCAATGTACAGCGACCTACGCACGGGCCCGGATAGAGTGCAGACGCCGCGTGAAGTCGTCCGTGAAAGCGCCGCGCGAGATTGTGTCAGGCTCGCGGAGAACTGCCTTTCTTATGCGCACCGCCATGTGATCGAGAAAATACCAGTTAGGTTCACAGCCGCTCATGATCGGCTCTTCACGATGAAGCCCGCCACTTTTCAGGAGATGCTGAACACGCAAGACTTCTGGTGGTATTACATCTCACGAATGGAAGCAGGCCAGACGGACATCGCGGACGCAGTGATTGGATATGAGCGAGATCATATGAAAACTGGCACGCCGTTCTGTGCCGCGAAGTAAACGAGGATCCTATTCCTTGCGTTTGTCTTGACCGTCCGCTGTGGGCTCGAACCTGCCGTTCACGCCAAGGCTTAAGCCCGCTTCCCGATCACACCCACGCCCATCACTTTCAGCACCATCGCCTCGATGTCCGAGGCATTCAGCCCTGCCGTGGCATACATGTCCGCCGGGCTGGACTGGTCGATGAAGGTGTCGGGCAGGACCATCGACCGGAACCGCAGGCCGTGGTCGAACACACCTTCCGCGGCCAGCAGTTGCGCCACATGCGATCCGAAACCGCCAATGGCCCCCTCCTCGATCGTGATCAGCGCGTCGTGGTCGGCGGCCAGTGTCAGGATCAGGTCCCGGTCCAGCGGCTTGGCAAACCGCGCGTCGGCAATCGTCGGCGTGATGCCTTTTGCGCCCAGCGCCTCGCAGGCCTGTTCGACCTCTTGCAGACGC
>JBBREW010000118.1:0-7759 GCA_038225335.1 Rhodobacterales bacterium | reverse complement strand
ATGGGTCGCTGCGACCGGATTGTATTTCGACAACCCGGCACTGCGCAGCCGGGCGATCAGGTTGTCGGCGCGGGTGCGCGGACCGTCGGGCAGATCACAGGCAGCCGCAATCAGCAGTTCCAGCCGTGACGCCTGCGTCGGGTCGTAATAAATCCCGATGTCGTCCAGCACCAGCGACAAGGGCGGCACAAGGTCCGCCCCCAACCCGCGCGAGCGTAAAAAGCCGTCCTCGACCCGGATCATGGGGGTATCGGGCGGCGCCTTTGACGCCCAGATCATGTGCGGCCGTCCATCCTCTGCGCCTGCGGCGCGGTGGGCGGGGGCAAAGCGCACCGGGGCCCACTGGCCAAAGACCTGTTGCAGAGGCCTGCGTTTCCACAGGCTCATGCCGTGGGCCGTCCAGCCGTGACGGTCGTCGCGCCATGCCCGCGTCTGTGCGCTCAGGGCGGTGATCACGTCCTCGATCCCGCACAGACGGTCCCGGTAGGGGTCATACCATGTGGGATACAGGATCATGGCCCCGGCAAACAACTGCGCCCGCGTCAGCCGCCGTTGCCGTCGGTCCAGCGGTGCGCGGTCGTCGGTCAGGCCCCAGCCCATGTAGAAAGGCTGGCCGAACACGACAGGACGGTGGCCCGCCATGATTGCCTCGAACCCCAGTTGCGACGACACGGTATAGACGGCCACAGCCCCCGCCAGCAGCGCCTGCGGGGCCAGTGGGGCGCTGCACAGGCTGACCCGGTCACCGGCATCGGCTGCGGTGTAATACCCCTTGCGGTGGCCTGCCACGGTTTCGGGATGCGTCTTGATGATGATGCGCGCCTGCGGATGTTCGGTCTGGGCGTAGAACAGCATTTCCCGAAAGGTGTTGGCGTCCGCCTTGCTGGCCGTCACGGCGGCATCGTTGCGCGTCTGGTCCACGACCAGCACATAGCCTGCCTGTGGCACGGGCAGGGCCGGATCGTGGGCGTTGTATTTCGACAGGTCGTGCCGCGCGATATCGGCCATCGCGGCGCGGGCGCGGTTCAGCAGGGCCGTGTCGTCCAGCGGATCGTCGCGCAGCAGACATTCCAGATCGGACGGCTGGGCCGGATCATAGTGCATGCCGCGCCCGTCGATCACCAGACCGAGCGGCGGCTCTCCGTCGCGGCCGGGCAGCACGGACCGCAGAAAGGCATCCTCGACCCGGATCAGGGGGGCGTCGCTGCGCGCGGCGACCGCTTCGCCACGCGGCGCAGTGGGAGAGTGCCCCCACACGCCCACCGCGTCACCGGTGCCGGGCAGGCCAAGCCGGATGTCCCAGCCCGCCAGTGTCAGGATGCGGCGCACGCGGCCTTGGGTCAGAAACCCGCCGTTATAGACAAAAAGCCGCCGCAGGGTGTCCCCTGCGGCGGCCTGCGGTACAGCACCGCGCATGGGTGTTACAGCCCGGTCGCCGCTGTCACGCCAGCCGCGGCGTTCAGCGATCCGGTGGCCGCGGCAATCGCCTTGTTGAACTGCACAAAGGGCGCTTCGGTGACATAGACCGTATCGCTGTCACGGATCGCGAAATCGCGCGCCATGAACATGCCGTTCGGTTTCGTCAAGTCCAGCACATAGACGACACGCTGGGTGCCGGTCAGATCCTGCCCGACCAGTTGTTCGGCGATTTCCTCTGGTTCGTTGCGGAACACAAAGACGCCGGTGGGGTCTGCGGCCACCGAACTCAGCCCGCCGACCTGCGCCAGCGCCTCGATCGCGGAAATGGTCCGGGTTTCAAAGGTCACCCGGTCCTGCGTGCCGGTGGCCCCAAGGGCGGTAAAGGTGCGGGTATCGGCCTTGACCACGATGCTGTCGCCGTTGCGCAGCGCGATGTCGTTGCGGGGATGGTCGAACAGATCGTTATAGAACACCTCTGCCCGGTGACTGCCCCGCACGACGGTCACGCGGGCCACTTCGGTGGGGACGGCAACACCACCGGCGGCGGCCAGCATCGCCACCAGCGACCGGGTCGGCCGTTCGATCGGATAGACCCCTTGGGCGTTCACCGCACCCGACACGGACACGGTCGATCCGTTGCCCGCCAGTCTGCGGACCTGCACCTGCGGATCGGGCGTCTGATCGGCCAGTTTTTCCGTGATGATGCGGCGGACGGCCTCTGGCGAATTGCCAGCCGCAAGGATGCGGCCCGCATAGGGGACAAAGATGAACCCCTGTCCGTCGACCTGCACTTCTTCCAGAATGGTGGCGTTCTGGCCCGACGGGACCAACAGGCCGTCATCGACGTTTTCGAACACCGTCAGACCCAGCGTATCGCCCGCCGAGATGGTGTCCGACCCCACTTCGGCTGCGGACAGGAACCCTTGGGAAAACCCAAGTGCCGGGGCCACGGCGGCAATCGCGTTCACGCGGTCATCGACGGTCAGGATAAAGGCATCACCTTCGCGCAGCACGGAGCCTGCGAAAATCTCGTTCTTGTTGGGTCCAACACGGGGTAGGGCGCAAGCGACCAGAAAACCCAGCGTGACAAATAGGGCTGCGCCTCGTGAAAGGCGCACTGTCAGGGATAGCACTGCTCGGTCTCCTCGACCTGTTATTATTCTGCCTCGGTCTTCTTTTGTGGTCAGACTATGGCAAAGCGCCGGGGAAAGATAGTTTGCAGCGATCCGGGTTCCGGTGTGACTTGATCTACTGTTGCTTTGTTGTCGCGAGAGGGTGGGATCAAACGCCCGCCCGCCGCTTTCAGTTGACGATTCGCAAGGGCTGGCGGGGTGGTGCCTTGCCAAGCGCCAGCGTGTCATAGGGGTCGCTGTCCGACAGCATCATGTCCACGATCTGCCGCATCAGCTGCCGTCGCCCCCGCGCGGAATAGAACCCGCCGGGGATCTGGGACGTTTCCAGCAGAAAGCGGCGATAGTCCTTGTAGGCGCGGGTGTCGGGGCGGTCCGAGCTGGTAAAGAAATCAGGCAGCGCCTGATCGGACACGAATTCCGGTTTATTATAAACCGCGTCGCCGAACACCTTCAGCGGGATGCCGCGCCACAGCACCTGATGGGCGGCGGTCGAATTGACCGTGACAGCGGTGCGCGCATGGTCCAGCAGGCGCGCCAGTTTGCCACCGCGGACATAATGCACGCGGGCACTGACACCGCCTTCGGCGGCCAGCCTGCGGATGATCCGCCGCGTCGGGCTGCGGTCATTGTCCAGAGGATGCGCCTTGAACACCAGATGATGATGGCGGGGCGTGGCCTTGGCAAAGCCGTCCATGACCACGGTCAGGAATTCCTCCATCCGGGTAAATGGCGAGTGTTTCTGAAAACTGGCGTCATGTTCCAGTTGCAGCAACACCAGATGATAGGGAAACCCGCCATAGCGGATGCGCAGGGTCGCGATGCGCCGATCCAGCGCGATAAAGGGCATCAGCAGCAGGCGGCGGGTATAAAGCCATGTTTCCTGCGCCACGGTCAGGTCGCGGTGCCGCTGAAAGTTGCGGTAGTCGCGGTTTCTGAACAGCACGAACCAATGATAAAGCGCGCCATAAAACACATGATGCCGCATATCGCCCCAATGGGCGGGCGGGGTCGGCACATCCAGATCGGACCGGGCCAGCGCCGCCTGCATGTCCGCGATGGACATGGTCATCAGACGCGAATGGCCGTTCGTGCCGCCGCGTTCATAGGTCACCCAATAGGGGCGCATGTAGCCTTCTTCGAAGACATGGATGCGCAGACCCAATTCTTTGGCGATGATGACGGCCTGCGCGTGGATGGGCCGTGTGTCACCATAAAGCGTGATGTCCGTGATCCGGTGTTCGGCCACGATGGCGCGAAACGTGTCCGGCCAATCCGTGTGCCGGGCGCGAAACGGGATATAACCCGGCGCGCCGAACCAGAAGGCCCGGTCGCCCGCATTGAAGCCGACGCGCCAGACCTGCGCACCCGCCGCCCGCAACATCCGCGCCAGACGGTGCAGGAACGGGCCGTGCGGCCCCTGCAGGAACAGGAAACGGCGGTTGGTCGGGTCTGTGACGGCAGCAATCGCGTGAGGGTTCATGCGCGGATGATTAACCATTCGACCGGGCGAAAATAAGGCATTATCGACAGTGACCTGTGCTGCGCCGCTTGTCTGTGGCGGTATGACCCGCTACCTGCCAATAAACCGTAAAGGAGAGGCGCATGTTTACCGGAATTGTCACCGATATGGGCCGTGTGCTGGATCTGGATCAGCAGGGCGATCTGCGGGCCCGGATCGGCACAGGCTATGACGTGGCCAGCATCGACATCGGGGCCAGCATCGCCTGCGACGGTGTCTGCCTGACCGTCATCGCCACGGGCCGCGACCCGCAGGCGTGGTTCGACGTACAGATCAGCGCGGAAACCGTCAGCGCCACGACCGTCGGTGACTGGGAAAAGGGCCAGCAGCTGAACCTTGAACGGGCGCTGAAAGTCGGGGACGAGCTGGGGGGGCATATCGTGTCCGGCCATGTCGATGGCGTGGCAGAGGTGATTGCCGTGACCGACGAGGGTGACAGCACAAGGTTCACCTTTCGCGCGCCCGATGCCTTTGCCCGGTTCATCGCGCCAAAGGGGTCCATCGCGCTGGACGGCACCTCGCTGACCGTCAATGCGGTGAATGGCACGGACTTTGGCGTGAACATCATTCCGCACACCAAGGCGGTGACGACATGGGGGGCCACCCGCGTCGGTGACCGCATCAATCTGGAAGTGGACACCATGGCGCGTTACGTGGCCCGCCTGCGCGAATACGACTAGGACCTGATCCCCGCCGTGGCGCGCCGTGACGGTTGCGACCGCGTGCCACGGCTGCGGGCTTTTCAATTCCGTGGCACTGGGCTATCTGCCGCCCATACCGCCTGAGGATTGAACGATGACCACAGCCTTCGAAACCCCCGGCCCCGTCGAACGCGACTGGTCAGCGGCGATCAGCCCGATCGAGGAGATCATCAACGACGCGCGCAATGGTCGCATGTTCGTGCTGGTGGATCACGAGGACCGCGAGAACGAAGGCGATCTGGTCATTCCCGCCCAGATGGCGACGCCGGATGCGATCAATTTCATGGCGACCCACGGGCGCGGCCTGATCTGTCTGTCGCTGCCCGGCAGCCGTATCGACGCGCTGGGCCTGCACCTGATGTCCACCAACAACTCGTCTCGGCATGAAACGGCGTTCACGATCAGCATCGAAGCCCGCGAAGGCGTCACGACAGGCATTTCCGCCCACGACCGGGCGCGGACCGTCTCTGTGGCCATCGACGCGGCCAAGACGGCGGCCGACATCGCGACCCCCGGTCATGTGTTTCCGCTGCGCGCGCGCGAAGGCGGTGTGCTGGTGCGCGCGGGCCATACAGAGGCCGCCGTCGATATCAGCCGCTTGGCCGGGCTGAACCCGTCCGGTGTGATCTGCGAGATCATGCGCGACGACGGGGAAATGGCGCGGCTGCCGGATCTGATCGCCTTTGCGCAACTGCACGGGCTGAAGATCGGCACAATCAGCGATCTGATTGCCTATCGCCGCCGGTATGACAACCTCGTGCGTCAGCAATCGGCGCAGACGCTGACATCGGAATTCGGCGGCGACTGGGACATGCGGGTCTATACGGACGAAACCCAAGGTGCTGAACACATCGCGCTGATCAAGGGCGACGTGACCACGGCAGACCCCGTGCTGGTGCGGATGCACGCCCTTGATCCGATGCTGGACGTGGTGGGCGCGGGGCCACGCGGGCGGCGCAATGAATTTGGCGACGCGATGGATTTGATCGCGGCCGAAGGGCGCGGGGTGCTGGTCTTGCTGCGCGATCTGCACATGAAAATGGTGCCGGACGATGACGCCTCGCCGCAGACCTTGCGGCAATATGGCCTTGGCGCCCAGATACTGTCGTCGCTGGGGCTGCACAAGATCGAACTGCTGACCAATTCGCCGCAACCCAAGGTCGTCGGTCTTGACGCCTACGGGCTGGAAATCACAGGCACCCGCAAGATTTCGGAGATCGGATAACATGGCCGGACCGACACACCATGTGATGGCATTGCCGACCTTCGACGCGCCTGTGCGGTTGCTGGCCGTCGCATCGCCATATTACAAGGACATCTATGACCAACTGATCGCCGGGGCGCAGGCCGTGGCGGCGCAGACCGGGGCGGATCTGGATATCGCCGATGTGCCGGGCGCGCTTGAAATTCCGACGGCCATCGGCATCGCGGCGCGGCTGGGTCAATACGACGGCTATGTGGCTCTTGGCTGCATCATCCGGGGCGAGACGACCCATTATGACACGGTCTGCAACGACAGCAGCCGGGGGCTGACCTTGCTGGGGCTGCAGGGGTTGTGTATCGGCAACGGGATCCTGACGGTCGAAAACTATGATCAGGCGGCGGTGCGGGCGCAGGCCGATGGTCAGAATAAGGGCGGCGGTGCCGCCGCCGCAGCACTGCACCTGATTGCGCTGTCGCGCAAATGGACCCGCACGGACAAAAGCGTGGGTTTCACCAACCGCAGCGCAGCGAAAGATGGTGACACCGCATGACGATTTCCAACAACCAACGGCGCAAGATGCGGTCGGCAGCCCGGTTTTTCGCCGTGCAGGCCCTGTTCCAGATGGAAGCCATCGGCCAGACCGTCGATTCCGTCATCCGCGAATTCGAAGACCATCGCTTTGGCGAGGTGTTCGACGGATTCGAGATGCTGGAAGGCGATGTGGATACCTTTCGCGGGTTAATGGAACGCGCTGTGGACGATCAGGCCCGGATCGACCAGATGACCGACCGCGCGCTGGTGGCAAAATGGCCGCTGGGCCGGATTGATCCGACCCTGCGGGCCTTGTTTCGGGCGGCGGGCGCGGAATTGATCGCAGGCGATACACCGCCCCGCGTCGTGATCACGGAATTCGTGGACGTGGCGGGCGCGTTTTTCCCCGAAGGCAAGGAGCCGCGTTTCGTGAACGCCGTGTTGGATCACATGGCGCACGAGGCGCTGCCCGGCGGGTTCTGATCCGCTGACAGGTGCACCGATCATCAGGCGGGGTGGGGGCGGTTCCCGCCCACCCACCCCAAGCGGGGCTTTGCCCCGGACCCCAGGATATTTTTGACGAGAAGAATGGCCAAGGGGCCAGGCGGGGGATGCGGTGGCGGGAACCGCAGCAACCGTACGAGGACTTATTCCCGAGGACCTGTATGTACAGGTGGGCCCCAGATAACCGAACCAGAGTCCGGACAGAGCCAGCGCCCTCGGATTTGCTTAAGGCCACTGGAATGTAGCCCCCATTTGCACGAGAAGAGCAGAAGCCCGCCAATCAGACAGATAGGCGCACCGCGGGGATCGGGCAAGGGGCATTGGCGTGAATGTCGTGACTGGCGCGGCCTCTTGACGGGTGTTTCCGTTTTGTTCATGATTGCGCCATGCCGGATGTTACCACAGCCTTGTCACTGATGCCGGGTCAACTGCTGGCGCGGGGGGTGTCGCGCCATCTGCGCGGGCATGATTTCGTGACGGTCGAAGAGCTGGTGCCTGCCCCCGGTCTGCGGGTGGACGTCATGGCGCTGGGTCCGAAAGGCGATATCTGGATCATCGAATGCAAATCGAGTCGGATGGATTTCATGTCGGACGCCAAATGGCAGGGGTATCTGCCGTGGTGTGACCGGTTTTTCTGGGCCGTGGGGCCCGATTTTCCGACCGATCTGTTGCCACCGGAGACGGGCCTGATGATCGCCGACAGCTATGATGCGGAAATTCTGACCATGGGGCCAGATACCCGGCTTGC
>JBBREW010000117.1:0-7776 GCA_038225335.1 Rhodobacterales bacterium | reverse complement strand
CCGCGCAACGCGGCAGAGGATCGTGCCTTTGCCGCGATCATCGCCGCCTATGATATGCCGCGCGCCTTGCCGGATGCCCTGCTGGAAGGTCTGGCATGGGATGCGCAGGGTCGGCACTATGCCACCCTGTCCGACGTGCGGTCCTATTCCGCGCGGGTCGCGGCGGCGGTGGGCGCGATGATGTGCGTGCTGATGCAGGTGCGGTGCACGCATACACTGGCACGGGCCTGCGATCTGGGGGTCGCCATGCAGCTGACCAACATTGCCCGCGACGTGGGCGAGGATTCCCGCGAAGGCCGTCTGTATCTGCCGACCGACTGGCTGGCCGAACAGGGTCTGACGCCTGCGGCGTTTCTGGCGGATGCCCGGCCCGGCCCGGTGCCGCGCCAGTTGGTGCGCCGTCTGCTGACAGAGGCCGATCATCTGTATCGCAGGTCTGAATCCGGTATCGCGGGCCTGCCCCAGCGGGCGCGGTTGGGAATCTGGGCGGCGCGGCTGATCTATGACGGCATCGGGCGTCAGGTCCGGCGCCAGGGTTACGATTCGATCTCGCGCCGGGCGACCACGTCGCGCGGGCAGAAACTGGCGTGGATCGGGCAGGCGGCAGGTCTGACCACCGCTACTTGGCTGCTGCCCCGGCCCGCTGTCATGTTCGCCCCGCCGTTGGCAGAAGTGGCTTTTCTGGTCGATGCGGCGGGACAGCAGACGCGCAGCGCCCGGCGGTCAACGGCCGTGCTGGATACGCTGGCGGACCTGACGCGCCGGGACCTGACCCGCGACATGGGGCATGGACACGACCGGCAAAGCGCATAAGTATCCCGCGACGCTGGCCTGAAAGGCGCATCCCATGTCCGTGACCCTGTTCCTGATCTTTTTGTCCGCGACCTTTGCTGCCGGGGCGACGGGTGCGCTGTTTCCGACGGGCGAATGGTACAAGCAGTTGAACAAGCCCGCGTGGACGCCCCCCAATTGGGCGTTTCCGATCGCATGGACGTCGATCTATCTGCTGATCGCCTTTGCCGGGGCGCGGGTCGCGCCGCTGGACGGCAATGGCTATGCGCTTGGGTTCTGGGCGGTGCAGATCGCGCTGAATGCCCTGTGGACCCCTGTCTTTTTCGGCCTTCGCCGCCTGCGGGGGTCGCTGCCGATCATGGCGGGGCTTTGGCTGGCAGTGCTGGGTTGCACGGTCACGCACTTTCAACTGGATTTCTGGGCCGGCATGGCGTTCGTGCCCTATCTGGCGTGGGTGACGGTTGCGGCGGCGCTGAATGTGACAGTCATGCGCCTGAATCCCGATCAGGTGCCGCTGGAAATCCACAAACTTCCCTGAAGCGCGGGGTTGAAGCATCTGCTGCTTTGATGTCACGGTTCGTCATGATGCATCACATCCCAAGCTGGGCCGACAGCGCCCCCCGTCTTGTTGCCGTGGCCGCCGGTCGCAGTCCTGCCGATCTGGTCGTGCGCCACGTGCGCCTTGTGAATGTCCAAAGCCGCGAGGTGCTGGACGGCTGGCAGGTGGCGGTGGCCTGCGGGCGCTTTGCCTATGTCGGGCCGGACGCCAGCCATTGCATCGGTGAGGCGACACAAGTGATCGACGGTGGCGGGCGCTATCTGATCCCCGGCCTGTGCGACGGGCACATGCACATCGAAAGCGGGATGTTGACCCCCGCCGAATTCGCGGCAGCCGTGATTCCGCATGGCACCACCAGCATGTTCGCGGACCCGCACGAGATTGCGAATGTCCTTGGCCTTGCGGGCGTGCGGATGATGCACGACGAGGCGCTGATGCAACCCGTCAACATCTTTACCCAGATGCCGTCCTGCGCGCCGTCCGCCCCGGGTCTGGAGACGACAGGCTATGCCATCACCGCCGACGATGTGGCGCAGGCGATGGACTGGCCCGGCATCGTGGGTCTGGGAGAAATGATGAATTTCCCCGGTGTCATCAATGGCGACGCGCAGATGCTGGCGGAAATGGCTGCCACCATGCGCGCGGGCAAGACGGTGGGCGGTCATTATGCCAGCCCTGACAAAGGCATCGCCTTTCACGCCTATGCGGCGGGCGGGGCCGCCGATGACCACGAAGGCACGGCTGAATCCGACGCCATCGCCCGCGTGCGGCAGGGGATGCGCAGCATGATGCGGCTGGGCAGCGCGTGGTATGACGTCGAAAGTCAAATCACAGCGGTCACCGAACGCGGTCTTGATCCGCGCAATTTCATCCTGTGCACCGATGACTGCATGGCCGGGACGCTGGTCAATGACGGGCACATGAACCGGGTGGTGCGCCACGCCATTGCCTGTGGTTGCGACCCGGTCGTGGCCTTGCAGATGGCCACAATCAACACGGCTGCGCATTTCGGGCTGGAACGGGAACTGGGCAGCATCGCGCCGGGGCGGCGGGCCGACATGATCCTGACATCCGATCTGGTGACACTGCCGATTGAACATGTGATCGCGCGGGGGCGCACGGTGGCGGTGGATGGCGTCATATCGGTGACCTGCCCGCATTACGACTGGCCCGCGTCCGCGCGCGCGACCGTGCATCTGGGCAAGGTGCTGGCGGCGGATGATTTCGCCATCCCGGCACCGCAAGGGGCCAATGCCGTGACCGCCCGCGTCATCGGCGTCGTCGAAAATCAGGCACCGACCAAGGCCCTGACGTTCGAGCTTCCCGTGACCGAAGGCCGGGTGCAGGCAGGCGGAGAGGTGTGCCAGATCGCCCTTGTGGAACGGCACCGGGCCACAGGGGGGGTGGTGAACGGGTTCGTGTCGGGGTTCGGCTATACGGGCCGCATGGCGATTGCATCGACCGTGGCGCACGACAGCCACCACATGATCGTGGTCGGCACCGACCGGGACTGTATGGCACAGGCCGCCAACCGTCTGGGGCAGATCGGCGGCGGGATCACGGTCTGGCAGGACGGGGTGGAACTGGCGCTGGTGGCCTTGCCCATCGCGGGTCTGATGTCCGATGCGCCGGCCGCACAGGTCGCGGCAGAGGCGCAGGCGATGATTGCCGCCATGGCCGCCTGTGGGTGCACGCTGAACAATGCCTATATGCAACATTCCCTGCTGGCGCTGGTCGTGATCCCTGAACTGCGGATCAGCGATCTGGGCCTTGTGGATGTGACCACATTCCAACTGACCCCCCTGTTCGAGGGACCGCAATGACCCAGATCCGCTTACCCGTCACCCCGGACGTGCCAGAGCCAGAGGCCTTTGACGACGCAAAGGCCGCTGTCGCGCGGTTGTGCGACCTTTACGATATCGCGGTCCGTTTCCTGACCGACCGGTTCCGGCAGGTGTTGCAGGACGGCCAGTCCGATGCCAGTTACCGCGCCTTTTATCCGCAGGTGCGGCTGACGACGACCAGCTTTGCCCCGGTGGACAGCCGCATGTCGTTCGGCCATGTGCCGGAACCCGGCACCTATGCCACGACTGTCACCCGGCCCATCCTGTTCCGGCATTATCTGGAACAGCAAATCGCGCTGCTGATCCAGAATCACAAGGTGCCGGTCATCATTGGCGCGTCGACGACACCCATGCCCGTGCATTTCGCCGTGGCCAACGATCCCAGCCTGACGGTGCCACAACAGGGTGCGGCCGAATTTCACCTGCGCGATATCTTTGACGTGCCGGACCTGTCCACGACCCATGATGACATCGTGAACGGGCACGGATTCCGCTATCCTGACGGGGCCGCACCATTGGCCCCCTTCACGGCGCAGCGGGTGGATTATTCGCTGGCGCGGCTGTCGCATTACACCGCAACCGAAGCGGATCATTTCCAGAACCATGTGCTGTTCACCAACTATCAGTTCTACATTACGGAATTCGAGGCCTATGCCCGCCGGATGCTGGCTGATCCGCACAGCGGCTATACCGCCTTTGTCGGTCCCGGAAATCAGGTCATCACCGATCCGGACACCCCGATGCCCGCCTTGGCCAAGCTGCCGCAGATGCCGACCTATCACCTGAAACGCGCGCAGGGGGCGGGGATCACGCTGGTCAATATCGGCGTCGGTCCCAGCAATGCAAAGACTGCCACCGATCATATCGCCGTATTGCGGCCCCATGCCTGGTTGATGGTTGGACATTGCGCGGGCCTGCGCAATTCGCAGCGGCTGGGGGATTTCGTGCTGGCCCATGCCTATCTCCGAGAGGATCACGTGCTGGATGACGATCTGCCGGTCTGGGTGCCGATCCCCGCGCTGGCCGAAATCCAGATCGCCCTTGAAGACGCGGTCAAGGCCGTGACCCAGCTGGAGGGATATGAGCTGAAGCGGATCATGCGCACCGGGACTGTCGCCACCATCGACAACCGCAACTGGGAATTGCGCGATCATTCCGGCCCGGTGCAGCGCCTGTCGCAATCGCGCGCGGTGGCGCTGGACATGGAAAGTGCGACGATCGCGGCCAATGGGTTCCGGTTCCGCGTGCCCTATGGCACCCTGTTGTGCGTCAGCGACAAACCCCTGCACGGAGAGCTGAAACTGCCGGGCATGGCGTCGGATTTCTACCGCACACAGGTCGCAAACCATCTGGCAATCGGCATTCGCGCGATGGAAACCCTGCGCGAGATGCCGCTTGAACGCATCCACAGCCGGAAATTGCGTAGCTTTGAAGAGACAGCTTTCCTTTGACCCCCGCAAAATAAGAGGTTTTACGCCACTTTTGACTTGCACGGCATGGCAGAACATTGTGGTGTCCGCGCACATAGCACTAAATACGAGTCAAACGCCCCACGTCCGGGGTTTTCTTTCAGGGAGATGACGACATGGCAACGAAACCGATGACCAAGGCGGCACTGGTCGCTGCATTGGCCGACAAGACCGGCATGGACAAAAAAGCCGCCGGGACAGCACTGGACGCCGTCACAGAAATCATCACCGAAGAAGTGTCCGGTGGCGGTGCTGTCACGCTGCCCGGTGTTGGCAAGATCTATTGCCGCGAGCGTCCGGAGCGGATGGTCCGCAACCCCGCCACGGGCGAGCAGATGAAAAAGGACGCCGACAAGGTCGTGAAGATGACGATCGCCAAGGCGTTGAAAGACAGCGTGAACGGCTGACCTTGCATCCACCACGGATTAAGGAAAGGGTCGCCCGACGGGCGGCCCTTTTGCGTGAGGCGACATGGATATCAAGGCACTTGTCATGGGCTTTGCCTTTGCGGCGATGTGGTCCTCTGCCTTTACCTCTGCCCGGATCATCGTGGCTCATGCCCCGCCATTGACCGCCCTGTCGTTGCGTTTTCTGGTGTCGGGCCTGTTGGGCTGCGCCATCGCGTGGGCGCTGGGCCAGTCGTTCCGGCTGACCCGCAGGCAATGGACCGGCGTGTTGATTTTTGGTCTGTGCCAGAACGCGCTGTATCTGGGTCTGAATTTTGTCGCCATGCAGACGGTGCAGGCCTCGCTTGCCGCGATCATCGCATCGACTATGCCATTGCTGGTTGCGCTGGCGGGCTGGCTGTTCATGGGGACCCGCGTGCGGCCGTTGGGTGTGGCCGGGCTGGTGGCCGGTGTTGTCGGGGTCACGCTGATCATGGGCGCACGCCTGTCCGGCGGCATCGACGTCACGGGCCTGCTGCTGCTGGTCATCGGTGTCGTGTCGTTGACCGTGGCCACGCTGGCCGTGCTGGGCGCGTCGTCGGGTGGTAACCTGCTGGCAATCGTCGGGCTGCAATTGCTGGTCGGTGCCGCGCTGACGGCGATCCCGGCCATCCTGTTTGAACCCTTTGTGGTGGACTGGTCGCCCACGCTGGTCGGCGCGTTCGCTTACACGACGCTGGTGCCGGGGCTGGCGGCCACATGGGTCTGGTTTTTGCTGGTGGGCCGTATCGGTGCGGTCAAGGCCAGCACGTTCCATTTCCTGAACCCGTTTCTGGGCGTCCTGATCGCCGCGGGTTTCTTGGGCGAACGCATCGGCCCGCTTGATGTGATCGGCGTGCTGATCATCGCCGGCGGAATTCTGGCCGTGCAGCTGAGCAAACAAAGAGACGCCCGCATCTGAACAAGGGTGCCACCGGCAATCCCCGTCGCGCCAGTGTGATCCACTGTGCTGGAACTTTGCTTGCCTGCGGAACCATGCGTCCGTCTGCGATGTTGTCTATCATATCACAAGGAAGGACGCGTCATGCGCAATATTATCTATATCGTCGGTCTGGTTGTCGTGGTCTTGATCGTGCTGAGCCTGATCGGCCTGCGCTAAGCCCCATTACCATAAACGCGTTCTGGCCGTCTGACCTATGGGGCAGGCGGCCTTTTCGTGCGCGGGGTCAGGGTTGCAACTGCTGGGTCAGAAACGCCTCGAAGGCGTCAAGGTCGATGCCGCTGATCTGACCGAACCCCTGCATCCAGACCGCCGCATCGCGCAAGGCGTCGGGTTCCAGTTTGCACCATTTCACGCGGCCCCGCTTTTCCTGCGAAATCAGGCCAGCGGCGGTCAACACGCCCAAGTGTTTCGATATGGCCGCCAATGACATCTGGAATGGCTGCGCCACGTCGGTCACGGCCATGTCATCCTCCAGCAGCATGCCAAGGATGGCGCGCCGGGTCGGGTCCGCCAAGGCGGCAAAGGTCGTGTCCAGATCGGTCTTCATCCTGCCATTAGTGACCCGGTCGGGCAAACGTCAACCAACTGGTTGAATGTCGATCACGGCGACAATGGGTCAGACGGCATGGGTCAGCGCGCAGGCGCGGCATCTAATATATCATCATATCAGTGCTTTATAAGAGTTTCACCCCACCTTGACTCGGGTGGGTGCGCCGCATAGACCATCCTAGAATTTTACGGGGTCTTCGCCACGTGTCAGACAGCCCGCCGCCCGATGATCCCGCTGCCCGTCTTCGGGCGTTAGAGGAAAAACTGGCCGCTCGCAGGAAGACGACACAGGACGATGGCCAGACCGGCGGTCATTATCAGGGTCAACTGGCCTGGCGTATGGTGATCGAGCTTGTGGCCGGTCTGGGGATCGGTTTCGGCATCGGATACAGTCTGGACCGGTTCTTTGGGACCCTTCCGATCTTTCTGGTGCTGTTCGTTCTTCTGGGGTTGGCGGCCGGTGTGAAAACCATGCTGCGGTCCGCAGAAGAAGTGCAGAGAAAACAGCTGGCGGGCCAAGCGGGGCCGATTGCCAAGAACGAGGGTGAGACACGTGGCAACTGAAACGGCGACTGAAACAACCGACCTTCTGCTGGCTCAAGCGGCAGACGTGACCGTGGCACCGGGCGGCGACATCGTGGCAACGGGCGACGTCGTGGCAACGGGCGGCGATATGGGCGTGGCCTCTGACGCTGCCGCCTATGACGCGGGCGGTCTGGTGTTTCATCCGCTGGATCAGTTCATCGTGCGTCCGATCTTTGGGTCCGGCGGCGTGTTCGACCCGACCTTTCCCGTGCCGCCGGTCTATTGGTATACCCCGACCAACGTGACCCTGTGGCTGGCGCTGGCCGTGTTGTGCGTCATCGGCGTGTTTGTCGTCGGCAGCCGTGGCCGCGCCACGATCCCCAGCCGCATGCAGTCGGTGGGCGAGTTGTTCTACGGCTTCACCCACAAGATGGTCGAAGATGTCTGCGGCAAGGAAGGCCTGCGGTATTTCCCCTATGTGATGACCCTGTTTGTCTTCATTCTGTTTGCCAACTTTCTGGGCCTGCTGCCGATGTCGTTTGCCACGACCAGCCATATCGCCGTGACGGCCGTGCTGGGTTTCGGGGTGTTCTTCGGTGTCACCCTGCTGGGTTTCATCCTGAACGGGCCAAAGTTCCTGAAACTGTTC
>JBBREW010000116.1:0-7777 GCA_038225335.1 Rhodobacterales bacterium | reverse complement strand
GCTTCCTGATCCGCGCGGGACAGGGTCGAGACGTCACCGATTTCCGCGTCCAGAAAGGCCGTGGCGGCAGCCATGTCGGCCCAGGCGGGCTGTGACATGGCAAGCGCCAGCCCCAGAGCCGTGGATGATTTCAAGAGAACGTTCATTATAGGTTTCCTCCCTTAGGTTGAACGTAGGCGACATCCGGCGCGGTGGTCTGCGCCGGCATTCCGAGGTGGTCTAAACCCAGCGGAAGACCGCGGCGGCATAGACCAGACAAACGATGAGGGCATAAGGCTGGGGACCAAGTTCCAGACCCAGCCAGGCCAGATTGATGAAAGCCGACCCCAGCAGCGTGATGAACAGACGGTCGCCACGGGTCGTCTCGATCCGCAGGACACCCTTGCGGGGCACTTCGGGGAAACGGATCGCCAGCACGGTGAACACCGTCAGCAGGCTTGCGATCACCAGAAAGAAGGTGGCCGTGGGCCAGGTCCATGCCATCCAGTCAAGCATTGCGGTTTCCTTTCGAGGGGCGCATCACACCCGCCCCAGGGCAAAGCCCTTGGCGATGTAGTTGCGCACAAAATAGATGACCAAGGCGCCTGGCACGATGGTCAGGACACCGGCGGCGGCAAGGACGCCCCAATCGACACCTGCGGCACCGACGGTGCGGGTCATGGTGGCAGCAATGGGTTTGGCCGCCACTGACGTCAGAGTGCGCGACAGCAGCAGTTCCACCCAAGAGAACATGAAGCAGAAAAAGGCGGCGACGCCGATGCCGCTGGCGATCAGGGGGGTGAATATCTTGATGAAGAAGGCCGGAAAGGAATAGCCGTCGATATAGGCTGTCTCGTCGATTTCCTTTGGCACGCCACGCATGAATCCTTCCAGAATCCAGACCGCCAGCGGCACATTGAACAGGCAATGGGCCAGCGCCACGGCGATATGCGTGTCGAACAGGCCGATGCTGGAATAAAGCTGGAAGAAGGGCAGTGCAAAGACGGCGGGCGGTGCCATGCGGTTGGTCAGCAGCCAGAAGAACAGGTGCTTGTCACCCATGAAGCTGTAGCGGCTGAACGCATAGGCGGCAGGCAAGGCCACGGCGAGGCTGATTGCGGTGTTCATCACCACGTAGATCAGGGAATTGACGTAACCCATATACCAGGTCGGATCGGTCAGGATCAGCGCATAGTTGGCGAACGTCAGGTTGCGGGGCCACAGGCTGAAGGCGCCAAGGATTTCGCTGTTGGTCTTCAGGCTCATGTTCAGCAGCCAATAGATCGGCAGCATCAGGAACAGCAGATAAAGCGCCATGATGATGGCACCGCCCGAGGGCCGGAACCTGCGCGTGGCGCTGCGCTGGCGGCTGATGGGCATCTGGCTGGACGGGGCTGCAACCCGGGGTGCTGTGGTATCGGTCATTTACTGGCCATCCCTTTTGTCCAAGGTCGTCATCACGGTGTAGAACACCCAGCTGATCGCCATGATCACGAGGAAATACATCAGGCTGAAGGCCGCGGCCGGTCCAAGGTCGAACTGGCCCAGCGCCATTTTCACAAGGTCGATCGACAGGAAGGTCGTGGCATTTCCGGGACCGCCGCCGGTCAGCACGAAAGGTTCGGTATAGATCATGAAGCTGTCCATGAAGCGCAGCAGGATCGCGATCATCAGGACGCCCGCCATCTTTGGCAGCTCGATGTAACGGAACACGGCATAGCGGCTGGCCTGATCGATTTTGGCGGCCTGATAATAGGCGTCGGGAATGGATCGCAGACCTGCATAGGCCAGCAGGGCGACCAGCGATGTCCAGTGCCAGACATCCATGACGATCACCGTGACCCAGGCGTCAAAGGTGTCTTGGGTGTAATTGTAATCGAACCCCAGCGCATCCAGCGTATAACCCAGAAGCCCGATGTCCACGCGACCGAAAATCTGCCAGATCGTGCCGACCACGTTCCACGGGATCAGCAGCGGCAGCGACATCACCACCAGACAGAAGGATGTCCAGAACCCCTTTTTCGGCATGCTGAGCGCGACAAGGATGCCCAAGGGCACCTCTATCGCCAGAATGATCGCGGAAAACAGCAATTGCCGCCCAAGGGCGTTCCACATGCGTTCGGATTGCAGCATGTTGTCGAACCACGACAGCCCCGCCCAGAAGAACTGATTGTTGCCAAAGGTATCCTGCACTGAATAATTCACGACCGTCATCAGCGGGATCACGGCCGAAAACGCGACAAGGATCAGCACGGGCAGGATCAGGAACCACGCCTTTTGATTGACGGTCTTGTTCATGCGGCTTCTCCTCGGGGCGCGATGCGCCAGTCGTTGGCATAGACGTTCACCCCCTGCGGCGCGAAGGTGATCCGGTCTGTGTCAGAGGGGATCACCGCGCCTTCGGCCGCGACGGCGCTGATGTCGCGCCCTGCGGCCCGCAGACGCACGATCTTGTGGCGGCCCACATCCTCGATCCGGGTGACCTGCGCCGGGATGCCGTCACCCCCGGACCGCAACTGGATGAATTCCGGGCGGACACCGATCTGCGTCTTGCCGGTGGCGTCAAAGTGCTGGCCCAGATCAACGGTGGCGTCACCGATCCGCGCCATGCGCCCGTCGATCGTCGCGTCAAACAGGTTCATGCCGGGCGATCCGATGAAATATCCGACAAAGGTATGAGCGGGCCGTTCGAACAATTCCTGCGGGGTGCCGATCTGCACGACGCGGCCATCGAACATGACCACGACCTTGTCGGCAAAGGTCAGCGCCTCTGTCTGGTCGTGGGTGACGTAGATCATGGTATGCCCGAAATCCTGATGCAGCTTTTTAAGCTGGGTGCGCAGTTCCCATTTCATGTGGGGGTCGATGACGGTCAGGGGTTCGTCGAACAGCAGCGCATTCACGTCTTCGCGCACCATGCCGCGCCCAAGGCTGATCTTTTGCTTTGCGTCTGCGGTCAGCCCGCGCGCCTTGCGGCCCAGTTGCGATTCCATGTCGATCATGGCGGCGACCTTCTGGACGCGGCGCTTGATCTCTGCCGCGTCCATGCCGCGGTTCTTGAGCGGGAAGGCAAGGTTTTCGCGTACCGTCATCGTGTCGTAGACGACGGGAAATTGAAAGACCTGCGCGATGTTGCGGTCGGCGGTGGGGGCATGCGTCACGTCGCGCCCGTCAAACAGGACGCGGCCCTGACTGGGGATCACCAACCCTGAAATGATGTTCAGCAGCGTGGATTTCCCGCAGCCCGATGACCCCAGCAGGGCATAAGCCTCGCCGTCGGCCCAGTCGTGATTAAGCTCTTTCAAGGCGAAATCATCAGGCGATGTCGGGCGCCGCAGGTAAGAGTGGGCAAGGTTATCAAGCGTTATCTTGGCCATGTCATGCGGCCTCCGCATAGGGGGCAAGGGCCACGAGTGCGCCATCCTGCGCAAAGATATAGACCCGCGACGGGTCCAGATAGACCGGCAGCGACTGACCCGGCGTCAGATCACGGATGCCGTGGATCAGCCCGACCCAGCGGGTGCCCCTGTGGTCCAGATGGACAAAGGTTTCCGACCCGGTGATTTCCATTACGGTCAGCGTGGTGTCAAAGGCGATGCCCTCTGCGCTGGGTTGCAAGGACAGGTGATTGGGGCGAAAGCCCAACTGATAGGTGCCGTCCGCGATGTCGCCGCCCACGGCGGGCATCGTTTCGCCATCGCCAAAGTGCATCGACGCGCCACGTTTTTCCACGGTCAGGAAATTCATCGGCGGATCGGAAAAGACGCGGGCGGTCGTGGTGTTTTGCGGGTTGCGATAGACCTGCGCCGTCGGACCGAATTGCGTCACGCGGCCTTCCCACAGGGTGGCGCATTGGCCACCCAGCAAAAGCGCCTCTTCGGGTTCGGTGGTGGCATAGACGAAAATCGATCCGGATTCCGCAAAGATGCGGGGGATTTCGGCGCGCAGTTCCTCTCTCAGTTTATAGTCGAGGTTGGCCAACGGTTCATCCAGCAGGACAAGCCCCGCGTTCTTGACCAGTGCGCGGGCCAGTGCGCAGCGTTGCTGCTGTCCCCCGGACAGTTCCAGCGGCTTGCGATCCAGCATCGGCGTCAACTGCATCAGATCGGCCGTTTCGCGGACGCGGCGGTCGATCTCTGCCTTGTCCAGCCGCAGCAATTTCATCGGGGACGCGATGTTGTCATAGACCGTCATCGCCGGGTAATTGATGAATTGCTGGTAAACCATGGCGATCTTGCGGTCCTGCACCCGCTGCCCGGTCACGTCGGTGCCGTTCCAGCGGATGCGCCCGCGTGTCGGGGTGTCGAGCCCTGCCATCAGCCGCATCAGCGTTGTCTTGCCCGACGACGTCGGACCCAGCAGCACGTTCATCGTGCCGTTTTCCAGCGTCAGATCGGTCGGGTGGATATAGGTCTGCGCGCCGACGACATGGCTGATCCCTTGCAGTTCGAGTGTCATGCGATGTCCTTCAGATGCGGGCGGCGGGCGACCATGTAGGTGTCAAGGGCCTCGGCATCGGCGCGCCGCAGGCCCAGTTTGCTGCGCCGCCACAAGATATCTTCGGCTGTGTGGGCGAATTCCCGGCTGATCAGCCAGTCGACCTCTGCGGCTGTCAGCGTCGCGCCGAAATCCTGCCCCAGATCGGCGGCGCTGGTGGCACCGTTCAGGATCAGGCGGGCGTCGGTGCCATAGGCCCGGATCAGCCGCTGCGCCCAAGGGTGGGTCAGAAAGGGATAGTCGCGCATCAGATCGGTAATCAGGCGTTCAACGGCGTCCACCGGAAAATCGCCACCGGGCATCGGCACGCCGGCGGTCCACGGCCCCTGCGTGACATCCAGCCGCTGGGCGATCTTGTCCAGCGCGCTTTCCGCAAGGCGGCGATAGGTCGTGATCTTGCCGCCAAAGATGTTCAGCGCGGGCGCACCGGCACTGTCATCCAGCTTGAGCGTATAATCGCGGGTGGCCGCCGTGGCGGAACTGGCACCTTCATCATAAAGCGGGCGCACGCCCGAATAGGTCCACACGATGTCGTCGCCGGTGATCGGCGTTTTCAAATAGCCGTTCACGAAATCAATCATGTAGGCCTGTTCTTCGGGGGTGCAGACCGGTTTTACCGAGACATCGGCATGTTCCTGATCCGTCGTGCCGATCAGGGTGTAATCGGTCTCGTAGGGGATGGCGAACATGATGCGCCCGTCCATGCCCTGAAAGAAATAGCACTTGTCATGATCGAACAGACGCCGGGTCACGATGTGGCTGCCCCGCACGAGGCGCACATCGTCGTGACTGTTCGATCCGATCTGCTGGCGCAGGATCTGTCCGACCCAAGGTCCGCCCGCATTGACGACCATACGGGCGCGGATGCGCTGCTGCGCCCCGGTTTCCATGTCTTGCAGCGTCACGATCCACAGACCGTCATCGGTTTTCGCCGACACGACCTTGGTCCGTGTCAGGATCGTCGCACCGCGCGCCGCGGCGTCGCGGGCGTTCAGGGCGACAAGGCGCGAATCCTCGATCCAGCAGTCGCTGTATTCATAGGCCTTGGTGAATATGTCCTTCAGCGGCGCGCCTTCGGGTGTGCGTGTCAGGTCAAGCGTGCTGGTGCCGGGCAGAATCTTGCGCCCGCCCAGCGTGTCATACATGAACAGGCCCAGCCGGATCAGCCATGCGGGTCTGCGACCGCGCATCCACGGCATCACCGCCGACATCAGCTTGCTGGTCGGCGTGTCGCCTTCGAACCGCATGCTCTTGTGGTAGGGCAGCACGAAACGCATGGGCCAGCTGATATGCGGCATGGCGCGCAGCAGGGTTTCGCGTTCGACCAGCGCCTCTCTGACAAGGCGGAATTCAAAGTATTCCAGATACCGCAACCCGCCGTGAAACAGCTTGGTCGAGGCAGAGGAGGTGGCAGAGGCCAGATCCGACATCTCTGCCAGCGTCACGGACAGCCCCCGGCCCGCAGCATCGCGTGCGATGCCGCATCCGTTGATGCCACCGCCGACGACCAGCAGGTCGCAGATGTCTGCGTCACGCGTCACACTGGATCCTCCCAAATCCCCACGCCGCGACTATTGCAATGGTGAAGGAAAAAGAAAACACTTATTTTCGTTTATGTTCGTTTTTCCGGTTCAGCCGGAAAGAACGAAGGTCATGATGCAAAATTTGTTGTCATGGGACAGATTTCCGACCTAGGTTCCGGATAAGGCGCATTTACGCGCATTGCGCGCGTTGCAGGGCGTCAGCCCTGCGCCCAGTCACCACGGAACCGATCATGTTGCAGACGATCCGCCACCTTGAAATCCTTGCCATCGCCCGACGGGACGGCAAGGTGACGGTCGACTTTCTGGCAGAACATATGGGTGTGACACTCCAGACGATCCGCCGCGATCTGAGCGAGCTTGCGGATGCGGGCAAACTGGAACGGGTCCACGGCGGCGCGGTCCTGCCGTCGGGCACCATCAATATCGCCTACGAGGAACGGCGACGGCTGAACGCCGAAGGCAAGACCGCGATGGCCAAGGCCTGCGCCGAGATGATCCCCGAGGATTGCGCGATCTTTTTGAACATCGGCACCAGCACAGAGGCCGTCGCGACAGAGCTGCTGCACCACCGCAACCTGCTGGTCGTCACCAACAACATGAACGTGGCGAACATCCTGACCCGCAACCCCAACTGCGAGGTGATCGTGACGGGCGGATCGTTGCGGCAGTCCGATGGCGGATTGACCGGAGAGATCTCGACGGCGGCGATCCGGCAGTTCAAATTCGACATCGGCGTGATCGGCTGTTCGGCAATCGACCCGGACGGCGACATCCTTGATTTCGACCTGAGCGAGGTGGGCGTCAGCCAGACGATCCTGCGCCATTCCCGCCGCCGGATGCTGATCGCCGACCAAAGCAAGTTCAAGCGCAAGGCCCCGGCCCGGATCGGGTCACTGGCCGAGATTGACGATATCCTGACAGATGCCCCCCTGTCAGCGACATTGCAGACCCGCTGCGCCGGATGGCAGACGGCCATCCACGTCAGCATTGCGGATACGGACGACGCCTAGAACGGACCTGCTGCGGGTGGACCTGTTGCATCGCCCCCCGGGAGGCCTGATGCGCCGGGATCGCCGGGCATGACCGGCAGGCAGGACGACGGCCGGGCGGGCGGTCACTGGGGATCAGGGTTCACCTCGATCGTCACATGCGACAGGGCGTGCAGGGATGACAGCTTTTTGCGGTAGGCCGCGACAGGCTGTGGCGCCGTGCTGAGGATTGATATGATGGCACCGTGATGCCCCGGCCCAAGCTGCCAGATGTGAAGGTCGATGATCCTATCCTGCGCACCTTCGATGGCTGTGCGCACCGCATCCGACAACACCGCGTCGTCACGGGCGAAATCCAGCAGGACGGCGCCGCTGTCGCGGACCAGCCCCCATGACCAGCGCGCAATCACAAGGGCACCGACGATGCCGATGACAGGGTCAAGCCAGACCCAGCCATAGGCGCGGCCTGCAAGCAGGGCGACAATCGCCATGACAGAGGTCAGGGCATCCGCAAGGACATGCAGGTAGGCCGCGCGCAGGTTGTTGTCGCGCGGCCCCGTGCGGGCG
Organism: Rhodobacterales bacterium; assembly: GCA_038225335.1. Classification (GTDB taxonomy): domain Bacteria; phylum Pseudomonadota; class Alphaproteobacteria; order Rhodobacterales; family Rhodobacteraceae; genus Loktanella. The sequence continues at coordinate 201 of JBBREW010000116.1, read as the reverse complement.
GCGGACACCGGTGCATGATGATGGTCATGGTCGTGGTGATGGTGATGCTGGCCGTGACCTTGGCCGTGGTGGTGATGATCGTCCTTCAGCAACCATGCACTGACAAGGTTCACGACAAGGCCGATCACCGCCACAAGGATCGCCTCGTCAAAGCGGATCGGGACAGGGCTGCGCAGCCGTGCGACGCTTTCCCAGCCGATC
>JBBREW010000115.1:0-7814 GCA_038225335.1 Rhodobacterales bacterium | reverse complement strand
GCCACAAAGTGCACCGACTGTTCGATCTTGGCCACGGCCTGCCCCGGAGGGTTCACCTGAACCCGGACCGGGTCGTGCAGGAACGCATCGGCCAGTTCGGCCATCAGTTTCGGCATGGTGGCCGAAAACATCATCGTCTGGCGCGGCGTGGCCAGCAGGGGTGCGATCCGGCGCAGGGCATGGATGAAACCCATGTCCAGCATCTGATCGGCCTCGTCCAGCACCAGATAGACCGTTTCATCCAGACGGATCGCGCGGCGATCCAGCAGGTCGATCAGACGACCGGGGGTCGCAACCAGCAGATCGACACCGCCAGCCAGACGTTTCGTCTGTGCGACAATGCCCGCACCGCCGACGACAAGCGCCACTTTCAGGTGCGACCCCTTGGTGTAATCGGTCAGGTTGTCGGCGATCTGCTTGGCCAGTTCGCGTGTGGGGGCCAGCACCAGACCACGGGCGGTCTTGGCGTTGGGTTTGACGCCCGCCTTCATCAGCGCGTCGATCATCGGCAGGCCAAAGGCCGCCGTCTTGCCCGTGCCGGTCTGCGCAAGACCCATCACATCGCGGCCATTCATGGCGTGCGGGATGGCCTGCGTCTGGATCGGGGTCGGGTCGGTGATGCCTTGCTCGGCCAGTTTGGCCACAAGGCGGGGCGCGAGGCCCAGCATGTCAAAATCCATCAGTATTCTTTCCGGGCCGCAACGGCCCAAGCGGTTCAAGCGCATGTTTCACCATGCGCGCACAACAAAAGGTTGCGCCGAAATCCTGACAGTCAAAGCCGCATTGCCCTGACGCCGATCTGGCGCTGGACCCCTGCGTGATCATGGGAACCGAAAATGTGACGGTGATCTTGCGGGGCATCATTGCCCGGCCCTGCTCACGCGGCAGGATCAATCGTCTGAGGGTCAGATGGACCCTGGCCGGCTGCGTGTCAAGGGGCGTTGGAAAAGGCAGGCAGACGTGCGCTTGCGCTTTCATCGGAGGGGCGCACAAGATAAGTTGACGCAAACGACAAAAAGCGTGGGGACAGGCAGTGGCGCATATCATCGTGGTGGGCAACGAAAAGGGCGGCGCGGGGAAATCGACCGTCGCGATGCACGTGGCCACCGCCCTTGCCCGGATGGGACACCGCGTCGGCACGCTTGATCTGGACCTGCGCCAGAAATCGCTGGGCCGCTATATGACGAACCGCCAGCAGTATCTGGCGTCAGAGGGTCTGGATCTGCCGTCGCCCGCCTATGCCGATCTGCCGGACATCGACCAGTCCGCACTGGCCCCCAACGAGAACGTCTATGACCACCGCCTGTCCATGGCCGTGGCAGGGCTGGAACCCACCAGCGATTTCATCCTGATCGACTGCCCCGGCAGCCATACGCGGTTGTCGCAGGTGGCGCATAGTCTGGCGGATACGCTGGTCACGCCGTTGAACGACAGTTTTGTCGATTTCGACCTGCTGGCCCATGTGGATACGGCGGGCGAAAACATCACCGGACCCAGCGTCTATTCGGAAATGGTCTGGAACGCGCGGCAGTTGCGCGCGCAGGCGGGTCTGTCACCCATCGACTGGGTCGTGGTGCGCAACCGCGTCGGCGCGCAGCAGATGGTCAACAAGGACAAGATGGAACGCGTCATCGAAAAACTGGCAAAGCGGATCGGGTTCCGCAACGCGCCGGGGTTCAACGAACGGGTTATTTTCCGCGAGCTGTTCCCCCGGGGTCTGACCTTGCTGGATCTGCGCGATATCGGCGTGCGCAACCTCAATATATCGAACATTGCGGCACGGCAGGAACTGCGTGATCTGATCAAGGCGCTGAACCTGCCGGGTGTGACCATCGATTTCTAAGGTACGGACCAGACCAGATCACCTTCCCAGATGTTGCGGTGCACCATTTCGGCTGCCACCCGCAGCGTGGCGGCGGCAATCGCCGCACAGGCGCGGGTCTGACCAAAGGCCGGATTGCGGACCAGATACACAGGCCGAGAGATCACCGGATCAATGATCGGGGCCGAAATCAGCCGCCCGGACTGCACCAGATCATGACAGGCCGCCGGGGCAAAGATAGAATGACCGGACCCCCGCGCGACCAGTTCCTTGATCTGCGTCATGGCGTCCAGTTCCGTCACGACCGTCAACGTCACGCCGTGATCCGCGGCTGCCTGTGCGATGATCCGGCGCAGGCCGTGCGGGTCCCCGGGCAGCACCAGATCGACCCCCGCCAGCGCCGCCAGACGGACCGGCGCGCCCGGTGGCGTGTCCAGCGGCCAGTTGTCGGGGGCAGAGAAAAAGAAAAGCCGTTCGTTCAGCACATGGGTTGCATCCAGATGACCGACCCCGGTCAGATCATACAGAAAACCGATCTCGACCGTCTTGTCGTCGATCCACGTCTTGATGAAACCGCTCATCGCTTCACTGACGCGCAGGCGGATGTCGGGCAGGTCGATCCGCACGGTTTCCGCCAGCGGCACCGACATGACCATCGACACCGACGGCGGCATGCCAAAGCGGACGTGGCCCGCGGTGTCGGATGTCAGCGCCCGCATGTCGGACAGGCACAGGTCCAGATTGTCGGTGATCGTGCGGGCATGGCCAAGCAAGGTCATCCCGGCGTTGGTCAGGGTCGATCCGCGCGGCGATCTGACAACCAATGGCAGGCCGAGTTCTCGTTCCATGGCCGCCAGATGCTGGGTCAGGGATGGCTGTGCGATCCCGATCCGTTGCGCGGCCGCCGACAGCGAACCGCAGTCCGCAATGGCCATGAAATAGCGAAGTTGCCGAATATCCATCGCCCTGCCCCATGCGGCGGCCTTGCCGTCAACACCCTGACCCTGTCGCCGCCCGCCAGCCGGGTCAAGGTCAGGACGCAGCCGACCCCCCTGCGAACACCAGCGATGTCAGACCCGCCGTGTCGCGCGCCTCTGGCAGACCTGCAACCGCAGCCCAGACCGCGTCAGCGCGCTGCGCACCCAGCAGACTGCGGCCCTTGTCCCGCAATCGGGCCTGCAGCGTGTCGCGGTCCGGTCTGTCGGCCAGATCGCAGGCCGCCGACACCACACCCTCCGGCGTCACGATCCGCACCTGCGACTGGGTGTCGGTCAGGGCCTCATCGCCACGCACCGTCACCCGGTCACGCAGGGCGATCAGGTCGGGCCGTTGCGTCAGCGCGTCGTCATGGCTGCCCAGCGCCGCCGTATCGACACCACGCAGCGCCATCGCCGCCGTCAGGCGATAGCTGAATTTTGCCCCCAGACCGGTGGTCGGGCTGGGCTGGTGACAGACCGCCAGCCAGCGAGGATGGGTGGCGATCTGAACCTCTTGCACCGCCTCTGCGACCAGACCGTCACGCATCAGCGCCCCCACGGCGTCCAGCATGGCGTGCAACCCGTGACAGCAGGCATGAAACTTATAGGACACGCCCGGGAAAACCCATGTGTGTCCCAGTCCGGTCAGCGCCGCATCCCGCGCGGTGCCCGCATGTGTCGGCCCGAACCCCTGCGGACCGGTCACCGCATCGGCCGCAGAGGTCACACCCTGCGCCGCCAGCAGCGCGCAGGTGACACCCACCTCTGCCGCGAAACCCGCGTTCAGGGGTTTGCCCATCGTGCCGAACTGGCTTTTCAATCCGGCCGCACGGGTCGCCGTCAGGTTCAGTGCGTGCCGCATCGCTGCGGCGTCAAGCCCCAGCAGCCGCCCCGCAGCGACCGCTGCCCCAAAGGCACCGCTGGTGCCGGTCTGGTGAAACCCCGCCTCGTAATGGCTGCGACCCAGCCAGTCGCCGATGCGGCAGGCGGATTCGAGCCCCAGCGCCAGCGCCTCTGTCAGGGCAGTCCCGGTGGCACCCTGCCACTGGGCCACAGCAAGGGCCGCAGGCACGACAGCCACGCTGGGGTGGCCGATATGCAGGAAATGGGTGTCGTCGTAATCAAGCGCATGACTGGTCGCACCGTTGACCAGCGCCGCCCCCCGCGCGCTGGTGGAACCGCCACCGAACATGCCAGCCTGCGGGGCCGCCTGTTCGGCCAAGGCCACCGCGCGGGTCATCCGGGCGACAGGTTCCCCGCACCCGGCCAGCCCCACAGCCGACCAGTCGAACAGCGACGCCTGCACCGCAAAACGCATGTCCGGCGGCAAGGTGACAGGACCGCTAGCCCAGTCGGCCAGATCGTCGATCATGGTCATCAATAGCTCCGCGGCAGGCCAAGGACGTGTTCGGCCAGATAGGACAGGATCAGGTTGGTCGAGATCGGCGCCACCTGATACAGCCGCGTTTCGCGGAATTTGCGTTCGATGTCGTATTCCTCGGCAAAACCGAATCCGCCGTGGGTCTGCACGCAGGCCTCTGCCGCGGCCCAGCTTGCCTCTGCGGCCAGCATCTTGGCCATGTTGGCCTCTGCGCCGGGGTTTTCCTCGGCCTCATATTTGCGGATCGCTTCGTGCAGCATCAGTTCCGCCGCCCGCATCCGGGCATAGGCCTGTGCGATGGGAAACTGGATGCCCTGATTTTGCCCGATCGGACGGCCAAAGACGACCCGTTCGTTGGCATAGGCGGTGGCGCGGTCGATGAACCATTTCGCGTCGCCGATACATTCCGCCGCAATCAGGATGCGTTCCGCGTTCATGCCGGACAGAATATACCGAAATCCCCGGCCCTCTTCGCCGATCAGGTTGCGTACGGGGACGCGGACGTTGTCGAAAAACAGCTCTGTCGTGGCGTGGTTCATCATCGTGCGGATCGGGCGGATGGTCAGCCCCGCAGCCTTTGCATCGCGCATGTCCACCAGCAGGACAGACAGACCGTCGGTCCGTTTCGTCACCTGATCCAGCGGCGTGGTGCGGCACAGCAGGATCATCAGGTCGGAATGTTCGGACCGCGAAATCCAGATCTTTTGCCCGTTCACCACGTAATCGTCACCATCGCGCCGCGCGGTCGTGCGCAGGGCGGTGGTGTCCGTGCCGCTGGTCGGTTCGGTGACGCCAAAGGATTGCAGCCGCAAAGACCCTTCTGCGATGCGGGGCAAATAGTCCTGTTTCTGCGCATCGGACCCATGCCGCAGCAGCGTGCCCATGGTATACATCTGCGCGTGGCAGGCCCCTGCATTGCCACCCTGACGGTGTATTTCCTCCAGTATGACCGCCGCCGCGGACAAGGGCAGCCCGGACCCGCCGTATTCTTCGGGGATCAGGGCGGACAGATACCCCGCCTCTGTCAGGGCGGTGACAAAGGCTGTGGGATAGGCGCGATCCTCGTCCAGCTTGCGCCAGTAGGACCCGGGGAAATCCTGACACAGTCGCCCGACCGCGTCGCGGATGTCGGCGTGTTGCGCGTGATCGGCCATGATGTCGTCTTTCTGTCTGGGAAAAGGGATCGTGGATCGGCCCGGAGTCCGGTCCGCATGATGTCAGTCAGGCCCGAACTCCTGCCGGACGGTGTCACCGTGTGCATCCAGTGCCGGCACCGGTCCGAACTGCGGCACCTGCCCGTCCACAACCGCACCGGGTGCCAGCAACCGCACCGGACCGGACGGGGTGTCGACGGTGACAAAGCGGTTCTGCGGATGTGCCGCCAGATCGTCCATGCTGTTGACGCGCCCGTTAGCGATGCCTGCGTCTTCCAGCCTTTGCGCCACGTCATCGCGCGGGTGGGCGGCAAAGGCGTCGGTGATCAGGGCATCCAGCACGCCACGATGCGCCACGCGCTGCGCATTGCTGGCAAACCGCTGATCGGTCGCCAGCGTCGCATCGCCAAGGATCGCATCGCAGAACCGCGCCCATTCCCGTTCGTTCTGGATCGAAAACAGCACTTCCTTGCCATCGGCACAGGCAAAGGCACCATAAGGGGCAATCGTCGGATGGCTGAGCCCGTTGCGGTCGGGCGCCTTGCCGCCATAGGCGAATTGCAGATAGGGCACGTTCATCCAGTCCGTCAGCGCGTGAAACAGGCTGACCGCGACGTGTCGCCCCTGCCCTGTCGTGTGGCGCGCATAAAGCGCCTGTAACACGGCCTGATGGGCCGTCATGCCACAGGCGATATCGCAGACCGACACGCCCACCCGCGCGGACCCGGCGGCATTGCCGGTGATCGCGCTGAGCCCGCTTTCGGCCTGCACCAACAGGTCATAGGCCTTGCGGTCGGCAAAAGGGCCGTCTTCGCCATAGCCGGAAATCGACACGGTGATCAGCCGGGGGTTCATCGCCCGCAGCCGCGCCGGATCAAACCCCAGACGGGTGATCGCGCCGGGGGCAAGGTTCTGAATGAACACATCGGCCACGGCCAGCATCCGTTCCATCACGGCCTTGTCCGCGTCATCGCGAAGGTCCAGCACGACGGATTCCTTGCCCCGGTTCAGCCAGACGAAATAGGCGCTTTCACCGTGGACAAGGTAATCATACCCACGGGCAAAATCGCCTTCGGCCCGTTCCACCTTGATGACCCGCGCCCCTGCCTCGGCCAGCCGCCCTGACAGATAGGGGGCCGCCACCGCCTGTTCGAGCGAGACGACAAGCAGTCCATCCAAATCCAAAGTCACGGTGCAGCGGTCCTTTTGCCGGGTCAGCGCAGGCTGATTGACAATCATGCACCCGTGCGCCCCCGAACCCCAATAGGAAATATCAATGGAAGCCATAGGTATTTTCTATGTCAATTCTGCGCCCCCTGCCGCTAGGGTCAGGGTCTGCATGATGTCAGCACAGATGGAACCCCATGACCCGGCACACCATCACCGACGACGATCTGATCGACAGCGTGGCAGAGGCGCTGCAATTCATCTCTTATTACCACCCGCCCGATTTCATCGCCGCGATGGGCCGCGCCTATGCCGCCGAACAAAGCCCCAGTGCCCGCGACGCGATCCGCCAGATACTGCTGAACGCGCGGATGGCCGCGATCGGACAGCGCCCGATGTGTCAGGATACCGGCAGCGTGAATGTCTTCATCGACATCGGCGTGCAGGCCCCGCTGGCATGGACGCGGCCCCCGCAGGACCTGGTCGATATCGCGACGCGCCGGGCCTATGCCCTTGCGGCAAACCCGCTGCGGGCTTCCATTGTCGCCGATCCGCTGGGTGCGCGCCGCAACACCCGCGACAACACACCGGCGATGGTTCAGATCGACATGGTGCCGGGACGCGGTGTGACCGTCACCGTTTCCGCAAAGGGGGGTGGGTCGGAAAACAAGACCCAGTTCGCGGTGCTGAACCCGTCTGACAGCGTGGCCGACTGGGTGGTTGACCGGGTCGCGCGCATGGGGGCGGGGTGGTGTCCCCCCGGCCTGATCGGCCTTGGCATCGGTGGTAGCGTGGACAAGGCGATGACCATGGCGAAACGCGCGCTGAACGACCCGATCGACATGCCGGACCTGATCGCCGCCGGGGCGAAAACCCCCGAAGACCATCTGCGGCTTGACCTGATGGACCGGCTGAATGCGCTGGGCATCGGTGCACAGGGGCTGGGTGGGATCGCCACCGTGCTGGACGTCAAGGTGCGCAGTTTTCCGACCCACGCCGCATCCCTGCCTGTGGCCCTGATCCCCAACTGTGCCGCCACGCGCCATGTGTCCTTCACGCTGGACGGGCACGGCCCTGCGACGTTCAAACCGCCTGATCTGTCGCTGTGGCCCGATCTGGGATCGCAGGCCGCGATGGGGCGGCGCATTGATCTGGACGCGTTGAATGATGACGTTCTGCGCAGTATGGCCCCGGGCGATACCCTGTTGTTGTCGGGTCGTCTGTTCACCGGGCGCGATGCCGCACACCGGCGCATGACCGACACCTTGGCGCGGGGCGAAGAATTGCCGGTCAATCTGCGCGGCCGGGCGATC
>JBBREW010000114.1:0-7892 GCA_038225335.1 Rhodobacterales bacterium | reverse complement strand
GGTGCCATCACGGATGTCGCGGCCACGCCGACGCCACCGATCACGACCCCCCAGAAGGCCCCTTTGAGAAATGCCATGCGCCTGTTGCCCTTGCCTGCCTGTGGCCTTGACGCCTGCCTGCATCCTGCCCCATATCAAAGTCAACTATACCGTGACCCGCCGGGGCTCCGGTAGCCCCTAATTGACCTGACATCGGGGACCGCATGATCCTGCTGATCGATAACTACGACAGTTTCACCTATAACCTTGTGCATTATCTGGGCGATCTGGGGGCGGATGTGGTCGTGCATCGCAACGATGCGCTGGACGTGCAGGCGGCCATGGCCCTGCGCCCCGATGCCATCGTGCTGTCCCCCGGACCCAAAGCCCCCGCGCAGGCCGGGATCTGTCTGCCGCTGACACTTGCCGCCGCCGACGCGCGGGTGCCGCTGCTGGGTGTCTGTCTGGGCCACCAGACGATCGGAGAGGCCTTTGGCGGGCAGGTCGTACGGTGTCACGAGATCGTCCACGGCAAGATGGGCACGATGCACCACCGGGGTCAGGGCGTCTTTGCAGGATTGCCGGACCCGTTCGCGGCCACCCGGTATCACAGCCTTGTCGTGGACCGCGCCACCCTTCCGTCCGTGCTGGAGGTGACGGCGGAACTGGCCGATGGCACCATCATGGGTCTGCAACATCGCCACCTGCCGATCCAGGGCGTGCAGTTCCACCCGGAATCGATCCGGTCCGAACATGGCCACCAGATGCTGCGCAATTTCCTTGATCTGGCCGGGGTCGCCGCATGAGCGATGCGCTGAAACCCCTGATCGACGCCGCGGCACAGGGTCCGCTGACCCGCGCGCAGGCAGAAACCGCCTTTGGCATCCTTTTTGCCGGGGACGCGACCCCGGCGCAGATCGGGGGTCTGCTGATGGCGCTGCGGACGCGGGGCGAAACGGTCGACGAATACGCCGCCGCCGCGGCGGTGATGCGCGCGCGCTGCCTGCCGGTCACGGCACCTGCGGGTGCCATGGATATCGTGGGCACCGGGGGCGACGGCAAGCATACGCTGAACATTTCGACCGCCACCGCCTATGTTGTGGCGGGGGCTGGTCAGGTCGTGGCGAAACACGGCAACCGGAACCTGTCGTCCCGGTCGGGCACCGCAGACGTGCAGACCGCGATGGGCGTCAACGTCATGGTCGGACCCACCGTGGTCGAGGCGTGCCTGCGCACGGCGGGCATCGGGTTCATGATGGCCCCGATGCATCACCCGGCAATGGCCCATGTGGGTCCCGTGCGGGCAGAGTTGGGGACGCGGACGATCTTCAACATCCTTGGGCCGCTGACCAATCCGGCAGGGGTCCGGCGACAGTTGACCGGGGCCTATCGCCGCGACCTGATCCGCCCCATGGCAGAGGTGCTTCTGGCGCTGGGGTCAGAGGCCGCATGGCTGGTCCATGGGTCCGACGGCACCGACGAGCTGTCGATTTCCGGGTCAAGCTGGGTTGTCGCACTGGACGACGGAACCTTGACGGAGTTCGAGGTGCATCCAGAGGACGCGGGACTGCCGGTCCATGATTTCAGTGCCATCATCGGCGGCAGCCCGCAGGACAATGCACAGGCCTTTCGCGCCTTGTTGTCAGGCGCGCCGGGGGCCTACCGCGATGCGACGCTGCTGAATGCCGCAGCCGCGCTGGTGGTGGCGGGGCGCGCCACATCGCTGGTCGCAGGGGTCGCCATGGCCGCCGAGAGTATCGACAGCGGCAAGGCCGCAGAGGCGGTGGCGACCGTGGCCCGCATCACCTCGGCCGCATGACCGATCCTGACACCGGACGGCTGGGCGCCTGGGCCGATCTGCCGTTCTGGACGACGGATTATCCCGCGATCAGGGATCACCTGATGCGGGCGGATGTGCCTGTCTTTCCGCCGCCCGATCTGCGGTTCGCGGCGCTTGAACGCTGTCAGCCGGATGACACCCGCGTCGTGATACTGGGTCAGGACCCTTACCACAGCCCCGGCAAGGCCGACGGGCTGGCCTTTTCGATTCCGGATGATTTCGGCGGCAGACTGGACAGTCTTGGCAATATATTCAAGGAATTGCACGACGATCTTAACCAGACACGGCTGCGGTCCGATCTGGGTGATTGGGTGGATCAGGGGGTCCTGCTTCTGAACACCGTCCTGACTGTGCCGCAAGGGCAGGCGCAGGGTCATGCGGCGCTTGGCTGGCAGACCCTGACGCGGCAGGTGGTGGGACGGTTGCAGGACCGCCCGCGCGCCTTTGTGCTGTGGGGCAAACCGGCGCAGGGGTTCGCGCCGCCATTGGGCCCCGGGCATCTGATCCTGCGGGCGCCCCATCCGTCGCCGCTGTCGGCACACCGCGGATTTTTCGGGTCGCGGCCATTTTCAACCGTGAATGACTGGCTTAGACAACAGGGACACGCACCGATCAATTGGACAGACAGCGCATGAATGATACCATCCTTGACCGGATCAAAACCTACAAGCTGGACGAAATCGCCGCGGCAAAGCAGGCCGTGCCCGTCGCCGCAATAGAGGCGCAGGCCCGCGACGCGCAGCCGCCCCGCGGTTTTACCAAGGCGGTGCAGGCGGCAGCCCGGCAAGGTTACGGCCTGATTGCAGAGGTCAAGAAGGCCAGCCCGTCCAAGGGTCTGATCCGCGCCGATTTCGATCCCGCAGCCCTTGCGGCCGCCTACGCCGCCGGTGGGGCTGCCTGCCTGTCGGTGCTGACCGATGCGCCGTCGTTCCAAGGCAGTGCGGATGCCCTGACGCAGGCCCGTGCGGCCTGTGATCTGCCGGTGCTGCGCAAGGATTTCATGTATGACACCTATCAGGTTGCAGAGGCCCGTGCCTGGGGGGCGGATGCGATCCTGATCATCATGGCCAGCGTGTCCGACGCGCAGGCGCTGGAACTTGAAGATGCCGCGCGGCAGTGGCAGATGGATGTGCTGGTCGAGGTTCATGACCGCGCCGAACTGGACCGCGCCCAGATCCTGCAGGCGGACCTGCTGGGCATCAACAACCGTGATCTGCACAGCTTTGACACCAGCCTTGATGTGACCCGGACCCTGTCCAAACACGTGGCGGCCAGCAAGACGATCGTATCCGAAAGCGGTCTGACGGGTCCGGCGGAGCTGGCGGATCTGGCGCGCTATGGCGCGCGGTGTTTCCTGATCGGTGAAAGCCTGATGCGCCAGCCGGATGTGACGGCGGCAACCAAGGCGCTGCTGGACAATCCGCTGACGCCGGGCGGGTTCTGACATGGCCCTGTCGCACTTTGACGCGGCGGGACATGCGCATATGGTCGATGTGTCGGACAAGCCGGTGACCGCGCGCATTGCCGTGGCCGAAGGCCATGTCGTCATGACCGCAGCGACGCTGGCGCTTGTCACATCGGGCACGGCGGCCAAGGGTGATGTATTGGGCACGGCGCGGCTGGCCGGGATCATGGGGGCGAAACGCTGCGCCGATCTGATCCCGCTGTGCCATCCGCTGCCGATCACGAAGGTCAGCATCGCCCTGACACCGGATGCAGACCTGCCCGGTGTGCGGATCAGCGCGACGGTCAAGACAACCGGCCAGACCGGGGTCGAGATGGAGGCCTTGACAGCCGTATCGGTGGCCGCCCTGACGGTCCACGACATGCTCAAAGCGGTGCAAAAGGACATGGTCATCGGTGGCATCCGCGTGACGTTGAAGGACGGCGGCAAATCGGGACGGTTCACCGCCCCATGATCAGCGTCGCCCAAGCCCTAGAGGCGCTGTTCGCGCTGGTGCGGACCATGCCCGTTGAACAGGTGCCGCTGGGGCAGGCGTGCGGGCGGGTGCTGGCACAGACCGTGACAGCGCAGCGGACGCAGCCGCCGTTTGCCGCTTCTGCGATGGACGGCTATGCGGTGGCGCATGATGCGGCGCAACCCGGCGCGGTCTTTGCCGTGATCGGCGAATCCGCAGCCGGACGCCGTTTCGCGGGTGACGTGGGGCCGGGTCAGGCCGTCCGCATCCTGACCGGCGCACCGCTGCCGCCCGGCACCGACCGGGTGGTGATTCAGGAAGACGTGACCCGGACCGATGACCGGATCACCCTTCACGCCGATCTGGACGCAGGCCCCTATGTGCGGGCCGCCGGTGCGGATTTCAGCGCAGGGATGCCCATGGCCGCCCCGCGCCTGTTGACCGCCAATGATGTGGCGCTGTTGGCGGCGATGAACATCGCGGTCGTTCCCGTGGCGCGGCGGCCGGTGGTCGCCATCATCGCCACCGGGGACGAGCTGGTCCAGCCGGGAGAGACGCCGGGACCCGATCAGATCATCGCATCCAACAGTCACGGTCTTGCTGCCCTGCTGACCCAGCACGGCGCGCTGCCACGGCTTTTGCCCATTGCCCGTGATACCCACGACAGTCTGGCGCTGGCGTTTCGACTGGCTGCGGATGCCGATCTGATCGTCACCATCGGCGGCGCATCGGTCGGCGATCACGATCTGGTTGCCGCCGCCGGTCAGCGCGCGGGTATGACGCGCGCCTTTTACAAGATCGCCATGCGGCCGGGAAAACCCCTGATGGCCGGACATCTGGGGACGGCCATGATGATCGGCTTGCCCGGCAATCCGGTGTCCGCCATGGTCTGCGGTCATGTGTTTGTGCTGCCGGTCCTGCGCGCCATGTTGGGGTTGGGACAGGCCGCCGCGGCCAGCCGCACCGCCATGCTCACCGCGCCCCTGCCCGCAAACGGGCCACGCGACCATTATATGCGGGCGCGGCTGGACGGCGACAGCGTGACGGTGTTCGACAAACAGGACTCTGCCCTGCTGTCGGTTCTGGCACAGGCCAATGCCCTGGCGATCCACAAGGCCGGTGAGGGGCCGCGTGATGCGGGCGACAGGATTGATGTTCTGCCCCTTTGACGATTGACACAAAACGGGAACAGGACTAGAACATCGGCGATGGCGCGTGTTGCGCGCACGGTTCCGGGGGCCTGCCATGCTGACGAAAAAACAACTCGATCTGCTGAGTTTCATCCACACCCGCGTGCAACGCGATGGCGTGCCACCGTCATTTGATGAAATGAAAGAAGCCCTTGATCTGCGGTCAAAATCGGGGATTCACCGCTTGATCACAGCCTTGGAAGAACGCGGTTTCATCAGGCGGATGGCGCATCGCGCCCGGGCCTTGGAAATCGTGAAACTGCCCGATGCGATGGCGGAAAAACATGCGCGTGGCGGTTTCAGCCCAAAGATCATCGACGGCGACCGGCCCGACCAGATTCCACAGGCGGCAAAGCCTGTGAATACCGTGGCGGCCGTGGAATTGAACGTGATGGGCCGCATCGCGGCAGGTGTGCCGATCGCAGCCATTTCAGAAGTGTCCCATTCCATCGCCGTGCCGCAGTCCATGCTGGGCCGGGGTGAACATTACGCCTTGGAAGTCAAAGGCGATTCGATGATCGACGCTGGTATCAACGACGGCGACGTGGTGGTGATCCGTGAAACGACAACCGCCAGCAACGGCGACATCGTGGTGGCCTTGGTCGAAGATCAGGAAGCCACGCTGAAACGGTTCCGCCGTGTCGGCAGTTCGATCTCTCTTGAAGCGGCGAATGTTGCCTATGAAACGCGGGTATACCGCGACGATCAGGTCAAGGTGCAGGGCCGCCTCGTCGGGCTGATCCGCACCTATTGACGGACCGCCTTCGGGTCGTGGCCGGGTGCTGCGATCAGGGTGATTGCGACACCGGGTCGGATGCGGCGATGACATCCGCGCGGGGCCTGAGGGTCAGGGCCGGTTGATCCCGCATCGGTCCGTGCCAAGGCCTTTGCCCTGCGACCTGCGCTGCGGTTGTGATGATCAGGCTGTCGTCCTGTCCCAGATTGATCGCCAGCGATCCGGTCCGGCGCAGCAGACCTGCATCCACGACCAGACAGGGACGCTGCCCCGCGGTTTCCTGATTGCTGATCAGCACATCCGCCCCGTCGCAGCCTGACAGTGTGGCCAAGGCCGATTTGCCGCGCAGGTGCAGGATCTGCCAGGGACCGATCCGCGTCAGGGTGCGTGGCGTTGGGGACAGGGCAGTTTCGGCCATCAGGGCGGGTACATCGTCGCGTCCGGCCCCGTCGTTTTCCAACCAGACTCCGGTGGTGAATGTATCGCCCGTCGCGCTGGACAGGGTGCGCGTGGTCGTGTCCAGCACGCCGATGACACCCCCGCTTTGCGCGACAAGGATCGTGGGACGTGTCGTCTGCACCCACAACAGGCCCGCGGCAGCCACCCCCACCAGCGCACCCCACCTTGCAGGGCCGCGCCACAGAATACACCACAGCAAGGACAGGGCCAGCAGCGGCAGAACGAACGGCATGGGTGTTTTCACGTGGCTGGTCGCACCCTCCCACCCGGCGACGGTTTCCGCCACGAACAAGGTCCAGCGCAGGCCCAGACCCGCAACCCACAAGGCCTGCGGGGCCAGACCAAAAGGCGACACCAGCCCTGCCACCACTGCGGCCGGCATGATGATCGTCCCCATGGCCGGCACCGCCAGCAGGTTTGCGATCAGTCCGTAATGCGAAATCTGGTTGAAATGCACAGCGGCAAAGGGCGCAGAGGCGCAGCCCGCCACGACCGAGGACAGCACGAGCGTCACGCCGGACCGCATCCAGCGCGGTCCCAAGGCCTTGCCCCTGATTGCCCGAAAGGCCACGACCAAGGCGGCAGTTGCGGCGAACGACATCTGGAACCCCGGCCCCATCATCGCATGCGGGTGCATGACCATGATGATGATCGCGGCAATGGCCAAGCCGCGCAGCGACAGCGCCTGCCGGTCCAGCAGGATCGCCGTCAGCATGACCGCCACCATGATATAGGACCGTTCGGTCGCCACATCGCCGCCCGACATCGCCAGATAGACCGCACCGACCAGCAAGGCCGCCACGGCCGCAATCTTTTTCACCGACAGGCGCAGGGCCACCGCAGGCCAAAGCGACAGCCCCACCCGCACGATCATGAAAATGAAGCTGGTCAGCATCCCCATGTGCAGGCCGGATATCGACACGACATGATACAGGTTTGAATCGCGCAGGACCTGCTGGCTTTCCGCGCTCATCCCCGACCGGTCCCCGATGATCAGGGCGGCGGCAAAGGCACCGGGATCGCCGGGCAGGTTGGACTGGATCGCGGCTGAAATCCGCATCCGCAGATCGAACACCGCCAGTCCCCAGTCGCCCGCCGCATCCGACAGGACCAGCACCGGCGTCTGGGTGTAACCGATGGCTCCCAGACCGGCAAACCACGCGAACCGGCGGAAATCGAACCCGCCGGGTTCTGCCGGACCGGCGGGCGGCGACAGATGCCCCGTCAGAATCAACTTCTCTCCCGGCAGGAACGGGGCCGCGGGTTGGTCGCCGTGCAAGGACACGCGCACGCGGCCGGGTGTCCGGGCGGGCTCCATCCGGTCCAGACGGACGCGGTCCAGCGTCAGGCGGACAGCCTCTGATGCGGATTGATCGATATGGACCAGACGCCCTTCGATCGGGCCATAATACCGAAAGCCTAGGATCGGGTCGGCGACGCGGCGGGTTTCCACACCGGCCAGCAAAAACCCCGCCCCCGCGATCGCCAGCCCCAGACACAGGGGTCTGACCGCGATGTCCAGCGCGCGTGATACGAAGAACAGCGCCGCCACGGCGAGTGCGACAGTGATCCAAACACCCGGGCCGGGTTCGGTCAGCAGCGCGAAATACAGGCCGATCCCCAGACCCAGACAGACCGGCACCCAGCACATCAGATGACCGCGTTGGGCCAGCAAGGCGGTGCGCCACATCGCTTGCACTTGTTTCCGGTCCCCGCTTTGCCTATCCCCGCTGCAACGCAGTCATCCTGCCCGATCAAGGTAAACCGAA
>JBBREW010000113.1:0-7905 GCA_038225335.1 Rhodobacterales bacterium | reverse complement strand
TTGGTGATATCGACCTGACCGCCGCCGAACCCGACCGCATAGATGCCGTCCTTGAGGTCGGCCACAAGGCTTTCGGGGGTGGCGTCGCCTGCCAGCATATAGGTGTTGGTCATGCGGGGCATGGGGGCGTGGGCATAGCTTTCGCGGCGGCCGTTTCCGGTCGGGGCCACACCCATCAGTCGAGCGTTCTGCCGGTCCTGCATATAGCCAACAAGGATGCCATCCTCGATCAGCACGTTGCGGGCCGACGGCGTGCCTTCGTCATCGACGGTGATCGACCCACGGCGGTCGGGCAGGGTGCCGTCGTCCAGCACGGTCACGCCGGGGGATGCGATGCGCTGGCCCATCAGGCCGGAAAAGGCGGAACTGCCCTTGCGGTTGAAATCGCCTTCAAGCCCGTGGCCGATCGCCTCGTGCAAAAGGATACCCGGCCAGCCCGGACCAAGGACGACATCCATGACGCCCGCCGGGGCGGGCACCGCGTCAAGGTTGACCCGCGCGATGCGCAGGGCTTCGCGGGCGACGCCCTGCCAATGGTCGGCGGCAATGAGGCCCAGCACCGATGCACGGCCACCGCCACCCATGCTGCCGCTTTCGCGGCGGCCGTCCTGTTCCACGATGACGCTGATGTTGATGCGGCTCATCGGGCGGGTATCGGTGACAAGGGTGCCTTCGGGGCGCAGGATCACCACCTCTTGCAGGGACGCCCCGAGGCTGGCGCTGACCTGCACGACGCGGGGGTCCAGATCGCGGACATAGGCATCAATCGCGCGTAGCAGGTCGATCTTTGCGGGAAAGGTCGCCTCTGCCACCGGGTCGACGTCGCTGTAAAGGCGGGCGTTGGTGCCGACGGGACCGGGGGCCAGCGTGCCGCCGCCGTCGCCCACCGCAAGCCGCGCCGTGCCAACCGCCCGCCGCAGGGCGGCTTCGTCGATGGTCGTGGCATGGGCATACCCCGCCCGTTCGCCGCGCACGGCCCGCAGACCGAATCCCTCGGAGGCGTCATAGCTTGCCGTCTTGACCCGACCATCGTCCAGAACAAGGCTTTCGGATCGCCTGCGTTCGATGAACAGCTCTCCGTCGTCGGCACCAAGGGTCGCGCTGCGCAGCAGGGCAAGGGCCGCGTCCTGATCCAGATGCGTGTCAAACGGGCGAAAGGGATCGGCGGTCATGGCGGGCATCCTTGCAGGGGGTGATATTGCGGGCTTTTGCGTGAAAAGCGTCTGTTTGCCGCAACCGTGGTTCTTGAGTTGTCCATCAGGATATGGGACATGCGTCGCAGGATACAACGGGATTCCGTGATACGGCCGTGGTGAACGGCGTCGCGCAATCGCACCAATCGGGGTTCCCCCTGTGCGAGATCAAGAGGAAATGACATGCGAGTGAGCAACTTTGCCAAGACGACCCTGGCATCCATCGGCCTGATCATGGCCGGTGTCGCCGCCCGGGCGCAGGATGTCAGCGTGGAATTGCCCGTCATCGGCGCACCGACGCCCGGTGGAATCGGGTTTCAGACCGCCGCCACCAGCATCGCCCGCGATGTGCACTGGCTGGACAATCTGCTGCTGGTCATCATCACCGCCATCGTGCTGTTCGTCACGGGCCTGATGATCTGGGCCTTCATCAAATTCAACGCCAAGTCGAACAAGACTCCGGCCGGTTTCACGCATAATTCGCCGCTGGAAATCGCATGGACCGTGGTCCCGATCATCATCCTTGTGTTCATCGGTGCCTTTTCGCTGCCCGTGCTGTTCAACCAGCAGGAAATCCCAGAGGCCGACATCACCATCAAGGTCACCGGGTTCCAGTGGTACTGGGGCTATGAATACGTCGACGAAGGCGTCGCATTCGAGGCGTTCATGCTGCAAGAGGACGAGTTGGCCGACTATGGCTATGCGCCCGAACTGCACAAGCTGGCGACCGATCAGGCTGTGATCCTGCCTGTCGGGGCGACCGTCGTGATGCAGGTGACAGGGGCTGACGTGATCCATTCGTGGACCATCCCCGCATTCGGGGTCAAGCAGGACGCCGTGCCCGGTCGTCTGGCGCAGCTGTGGTTCAATGCCGAACAGGAAGGCGTCTATTTCGGCCAGTGTTCGGAACTGTGCGGTGTGGATCACGCTTATATGCCGATCACAGTCAAGGTTGTCAGCCAAGAGGTCTATGACGCCTGGCTGATTGAGGCGCAGGCGCAGAACGGCGTCTGATCCCGCGGGCGTTCCGGCGCCACATGACGGCATCCACGTCCGATCCGGCATCCGCCGGGTCGTGACATTCTTTATTTGACCAGTCGCGAAGGCCCGCCCCATGTCAGACATGAGCCTGCACGAAACATCGCCCGACACCGCCTATGAAACGCAGATGGGCGATTATTTCGCCTTGCTGAAACCACGGGTGATGTCGCTGGTCGTGTTCACGGCACTGGTCGGTCTGCTGGTGGCCCCGGTGCCCGTGCACCCGTTCATCGGGTTCGTGGCGATCCTGTGCATCGCTGTCGGGGCCGGGGCGTCGGGTGCGCTGAACATGTGGTGGGACGCCGATATCGACGCCCGCATGAAGCGCACGCAAAAGCGTCCGATCCCCGGTGGCCGCGTCCAACCGGGAGAGGCGCTGGGCCTTGGGCTTGCGCTGTCGGGCTTTTCCATCGTGCTGCTGGGGCTGGCGACGAACTGGGTCGCCACCGCGCTGCTGGCCTTTACCATCTTTTTCTATGCCGTGGTCTATTCAATGTGGCTGAAGCGCGCGACGCCGCAGAACATCGTGATCGGTGGTGCGGCCGGTGCCTTTCCTCCGATGATCGGCTGGGCCGTGGCCACGGGTGGCATCGGGATCGAATCGATCCTGATGTTTGCGCTGATCTTCATGTGGACGCCGCCGCATTTCTGGGCGCTGGCCCTGTTCGTCAAGACGGATTACGGCGATGCGGGCGTGCCGATGCTGACCGAAACCCACGGCCGCCGGGTGACCCGAAACCATGTGCTGGCCTATTGCGTGCCGCTGGTGGCCGTGGCGATCGGGCTGGGATTCACGTCCATCGGCGGCTGGGTCTATCTGGCGGTGGCCGTGGTGTTCAACGCGTGGTTCCTGAAAGGCTGCTATGATATCTGGCGCCGCGACGACGCACAGGCCGAAGCCGACAAGTACAAGGTCGAGATCAAGACCTTCAAGGTATCGCTCTATTATCTCTTTGCGCATTTCGGTGCCCTCTTGATCGAGGCCGCCCTGCGCGCCACCCAGATCGGAGGCCTGTAATGGCAATCGTCGTCGAACATGAAATCCACACCCGCCGCCGGGGCCGCAACCTTGGCGTGGGGCTGTTGCTGGTCGGTTTTATCGGCATCGTTTTCGGACTGACCGTGGTGAAGGTGCTGCAGTTGCAGGACATCCGCGCCTTTGAAACCTTTGACCATGTGGTGCGGCCGCAATTGCTGCCGGAAAACATGGAACAGCCGGTGCAGATGGCGCCACCGGCGGGGGGGGCGAACTGATGCTGTTCCCCCGCCTGAAAGGTCCGAACCGCACGCTTGTCCAGACTGTCAGCGTGGTCATCCTGATGGGCGGTCTTGCCTGGGCATCGGTGCCGTTTTATTCGTGGTTCTGCCGCGTGACGGGATTTGGCGGTGCGACGAACGTGGCGCTGGCCGGGCCGGATGTCATTCTGGACCAGACCATCAAGGTGCGGTTCGACGCGTCGATCGGGCGCGACATGCCGTGGACGTTCAAGCCGGTGCAGCGGGAAATGACCCTGCGACTGGGAGAGACCGCCCTTGCATTCTACGAGGCGCACAACCCCACAGACCGCGTCGTCAGCGGCACCGCGTCCTATAACGTGACGCCCTATGAAGCCGGTGGATTTTTCGACAAGATCGACTGTTTCTGCTTCACGGAGCAGACCTTGCAGCCGGGTGAAACCGTGCAGATGCCCGTCAGTTTCTTCGTGGACCCGGCCATCATCAATGACCGCGATGCGAAATACGTTCATACGATCACACTGGGTTATACATTCTATGAAATGGATCCCCCAGAAGAGGTCGAACAGGCTGCGGTCGATCCTAATCTTTTGACAATGCCCGCCGCCACCGCCATAGACACCAACTAAAGACCGCGACCAGCACACGGGAACCCGCATCATGGCCCACGAAAAGAACCACGACTTTCACATTCTACCGCCGTCGATCTGGCCGTTTGCCGGGGCGCTGGGGTCCTTCATCATGCTGTTCGGCAGCGTGTTGTGGATGCACGGGTCCGGGCCCTATGCCTTCCTCGCCGGCCTCGCGATGGTGCTTTATGTCATGTATGCGTGGTGGGCCGATGTGGTGACCGAAAGCCAGGTTGGCGATCACACCCCCGTCGTGCGGATCGGCCTGCGCTATGGCTTCATCATGTTCATCATGTCCGAAGTCATGTTCTTTGCCGCGTGGTTCTGGTCGTTCTTCAAACATGCGATGTATCCGATGGGGCCGGACAGCCCGCTGGTTGACGGTGTCTGGCCGCCCGTGGGCATCGAAACCTTCGATCCCTGGCATCTGCCGCTGATCAACACCCTGATCCTGCTGTGTTCCGGTGCTGCTGCGACCTGGGCACACCATGCCTTGGTGCATGAAAACAACCGTCAGGACATGAAGTGGGGCCTGATCCTTGCGGTGGCGCTGGGTGCGATCTTTACCGTGTTTCAGGCCTATGAGTATTCCCACGCGGCCTTTGGCCTGTCGGGCAATATCTATGGCGCGAACTTCTTCATGGCGACCGGGTTCCACGGGTTCCACGTCATCATCGGCACGATCTTTCTGCTGGTCTGTCTGGTCCGCGTCTACAAGGGTCACTTCACCCCTGAAAAGCACGTCGGATTCGAGGCGGCTGCCTGGTACTGGCACTTTGTCGATGTGGTCTGGCTGTTCCTGTTCGCGTCGATCTACGTCTGGGGCGCATGATCTGACATATGCTGCTGCGGATGAAAGGCGGCCTGCGGGCCGCCTTTGGCCATGGTGACAACAATCAGGTCCGGCGGGTCGCGCCGCGCCACAGACCGGCAGGCAGCGCAATCTGCTGTCATGGGATCGTGATGATGCTGCGCAGGATATATTTCCCCCTTGCCCTTGGGGTGGCTGGCGTCGCGGTGCTGCTGGCACTGGCGGTCTGGCAGTTGCAGCGGCAAGCGTGGAAAACCGCTGTTCTGGACCGGATCAGCGCCACGATAACCGCCCCCCCCGTCGATCTGCCCGCGCAACCCGATCCTGTCGCCGATCAGTATCTGCCCGTGACCGTGACCGGGACTGCCAGTGGCAGCCCCATCGCGGTTCTGGTCAGCACGGCGGATTTCGGGGCGGGATACCGGATGATCACCGCCTTTGACACGGTCGATGGCCGCCGCGTGCTGGCCGATCTGGGGTTTCTGGGGCTGGAGGACCGTCTGACACCCTTGCCTGCGGGCCCGCTGACCGTCACCGGCAACCTGCTGTGGCCGGACGAGGTGGACAGTTGGACCCCGGACCCTGACCCGTCGGGGATCTGGTTTGCCCGCGATCTGCCCGCGATGGCTGTCGCACTGGACACCGATCCGGTGCTGGTCGTGTCCCGCAGCATCGCCCCCGCCAGCCCGACAGCACCGATGCCCGTGGGCATCACGGGTATTCCCAACAATCATCTGGGCTATGCGATCACATGGTTCATGCTGGCGGTCGGCTGGGCCATGATGACCGGGCTGCTGATCTTTCGCACACTTCGCCGCAAGGAAACCTGACATGCGCTATATTTCGACCCGCGGGACGGCCCCGGTTCTGTCGTTCGAGGATACGATGCTGACCGGTCTGGCCCGCGATGGTGGCCTGTATGTGCCCGAATCGATCCCCGTGCTGACACCCGACCAGATCGCCGCGATGGCGGGCCAGTCCTATGAGGAGGTGGCCTATACCGTCATGCGGCCCTTTATCGGCGAGACCTTCACCGATGATCAGTTCCGCGATCTGATCGCGCGGGCCTATGCGGGGTTCGGCCACGCGGCCCGCGCGCCGCTGGTGCAGATGGCCCCGAATCATTTCCTGCTGGAACTGTTTCACGGCCCGACGCTGGCGTTCAAGGATTTCGCCATGCAGCTGATCGGCCAGATGTTTCAGGCTGCGCTGCAGCGGTCGGGCAACCGTGTCACCATCGTGGGGGCCACGTCCGGCGACACCGGGTCCGCCGCCATAGAGGCGTTTCGCGGGCTGGCGGCTGTCGATGTGTTCATCCTTTACCCGCATGGCCGCGTGTCAGAGGTGCAGCGCCGCCAGATGACCACACCCACCGAAGCGAACGTCCACGCCATCGCGGTGGACGGCGATTTCGATGACTGTCAGGCGCTGGTCAAGGACATGTTCAACGATTTCGCCTTTCGCGAGGCGGTGCGTCTGGCGGGGGTCAATTCGATCAACTGGGGGCGCGTGCTGGCGCAGGTCGTCTATTACTTTACCGCCGCCGTCAGCCTTGGCGCGCCGCATCGCCCGGTCAGTTTTACCGTGCCGACGGGCAATTTCGGTGACATCTTTGCAGGTTCCATCGCAAAGCAGATGGGGTTGCCGATCGCGGATCTGATCGTGGCGACCAACAGCAACGACATCCTGCACCGGACGCTGCAAACGGGGTCCTATACCAAGGACAGCGTGACGCCGACGATCAGCCCCTCGATGGACATTCAGGTGTCGTCCAATTTTGAACGGGCGCTGTTTTATGCCTATGGGCAGGACGGTGCGGCGGTGGCCAGCCAGATGGCCGATCTGGGCCAAGGCGGGTTCACGGTCAGTCAGGGGGCCATCGACGCGCTGCGCGACACCTATACCTCTGGCCGGGTGTCGGAACAGGAGACGTCCGATACGATTGGCCGCTATCTGGCGGAACATGGCGAGCTGCTGTGCCCGCATACCGCAGTCGGCGCTTTTGTCGCAGAGCAGCATCAAGGCCCTACACCGATGGTCACACTGGCCACGGCGCATCCGGCCAAGTTTCCGGCCGCGGTCGAACGGGCGACGGGCATCCACCCCCCCTTGCCCCCCCGCATGGCGGACCTGTATGACCGGGCGGAACGGATCACGCGCAGCGCCTGCGATCTGGGCGCCATTCAGACCATCATCAAGGACCGGATACAGACTTGACCATTGAACTTCACACGCTGTCCAACGGGTTTCGCATTGTCACCGAACATATGCCCGGACTGGCCAGTGCATCCGTCGGCATCTGGGTGAACGCGGGTGGCCGGCACGAGGCCGCGGTGCAGAACGGCATCGCGCATTTTCTGGAACACATGGCGTTCAAGGGCACGACCACCCGCACATCGCTGCAGATCGCCGAAGCGATCGAGGATGTGGGCGGTTACATCAATGCCTATACCAGCCGCGAGACGACGGCCTATTACGCCCGCGTGCTGGAATCCGATGTGGGTCTGGGGCTGGACGTGATCGCCGACATCCTGCTGAACCCGCTGTTCGAGGACCACGAGATCGAGGTCGAACGCGGCGTGATCCTGCAGGAAATCGGACAGGCGCTGGATACGCCGGACGACATCATCTTTGACTGGCTGCAAGAGGTTGCCTATCCCGATCAAGCCATCGGGCGCACCATTCTGGGACCGGAAGAACGGGTCGCGCATTTCACCCGCGACGACCTGACCGGGTTTGTCGGCACGCATTACGGCCCCAACCAGATGATCCTTGCGGCGGCGGGTGCGATCGACCACGACGCCCTTGTCGCACAAGCAGAGGCGTTGTTCGGTCACCTGCCTGCGCGTCCGCGCAACGGGTTGATCCAGCCCGCGCTGTTTCAGGGCGGCGAGCGGCGCGAGACGAAGGATCTGGAACAGGTGCATTTCGCGCTGGCGTTCGAGGGACCATCCTACAGCGATCCGGCGATCTATACCGCGCAGATCTATGCCAC
>JBBREW010000112.1:0-7916 GCA_038225335.1 Rhodobacterales bacterium | reverse complement strand
CGCGGCGCGATCTGGGCGCTGGTTGCGGCCTGTCCTGCCCAGACGACAAAGCGGCTGGCATCCGCCGCCAGTTGCTGTTCCGCGATCACACTGGGATCGGCGCTGTCCAGCCGCAGGATATCGGCGCTGCGCAGCCAGTCGCGGTTGGCCTTGAACCATGCGGTCACGCGGGTCAGGGTCTCTGCCTCCGGCTCTGTCAGCTCTCTGGGGTCCATTTCGAACCCCATGTGGCGGCTGGCGGCGATCCATGCGCGGAACGCCATGCTGTGGATGCGCCCGGTGGTATGGCACAGACGCGGCCCCACGTGGCTGCCCGTCACGCAGGCGGGAAGAAACAGGGCTGCACCGTGTTGGATCCGCAGACGTTCCAGCGCGTCGTTGCAGTCGGACAGCCAGACCCGCTGGGTCTGGGCCATGATCCCGAAATCAATGCGTCCGCCGCCAGAGGCGCAGGTTTCGATTTCAATCTGCGGATGGGCGTGGCGCAGGCGGGCCAGCAGGTCCAGCGTGCCGCGGGTCTGGGCGGCGTCGGTATGGGGCAGGACGCGATTGTGGTCCCATTTCACATAGTCGATGGCGTGGGCCGACAGGACAGTGTCAATCTGGGCAAGCAGATGGTCGCGCAGGGCAGGGTTGGCCATGTCCAGCACATATTGCCCGCGCCCAAGGGGTTGGTCCAGCGGGCCCAGCACCCACCCGGGATTGCTGCGGAACAGATCGCTGTCCGCATTCACCATTTCCGGCTCGAACCACAGGCCAAAGGTCATGCCAAGCGATTGCACGTGGTCGATCAGCGGCGTCAGCCCGTCGGGCCATTTCGTGGCGTCCACGACCCAGTCGCCAAGGCTGCTGGTGTCGTCGTGACGCCCGGCAAACCAGCCGTCATCCAGCACGAACCGTTCCGCCCCCAGCGCCGCGGTGCGGTCCGCGATGGCGGTCAGCGCGGGCAGGTCGTGGTCGAAATAGATCGCTTCCCAGCAGTTGTAATGCACGGGCCGGGGGCGGTCAGGGTGGGGCCATGTGACGATGCGGTCGCGCAGGTGCCGCTGAAAGCTGACAGCGCAGCCATTCAGACCGCTGTCCGACCACGCCAGATACAGGGGCGCTGTTTCAAACCGCGTGCCGGGGTGCGGGTCGCTGCCCGTGGCATGGCCGAATTGGATCTGGCGGCGACCGTCGGGCAATTCCTCTGCCAGCATCCGGTGGCCACCGGACCAACCGTAATGCAGGGCGTGCGCCTCTCCGCTTGTATTGGTGCAGCCGGGACCGGGCAGAATCACGGCAGGGAAATGTTCGTGCCCGCTGCGCCCGGTGCGGTTGTCGCGGGCGCGGATACCCGCAGACCACGGCGTCGTCACCGTCTGGAATTCACCGTTCCAGCGCCCGGCAAAGTCGATCATGCCATCGCCGTGGGGCGCACCGGGCAGGACCGGGGCCGCCAGCCAGTCGCACAGCACCGGGGTCGTGCTGTCCAGCGTGGTGCGGGCAGTGATGATGCCGGTCGTTTCATCGGCGGCAAAATGAAATGTCAGGGACAGTCCCAGATCGCCGTCGACGCAGGTCAGGGCCAGACCCGCATCATGGGCGACACCTTGCAACGCAAAAACCGGCCGCAAGGGGGCGCCGTTGGTCTGCCGGACCACCAACCCCGGTTGTCCCGCAAAGGCCGCGGCAGTTTGCGGGCACAGGGTCAGTTCGGGCAGGGCATCCAGCATGCCGCCGGTGATATCCAGCACCATGGCCGCCGCGATCTGGGACAGGTCGGCTTTGGCGGGCAGGCGGGCCCCCCAGTGGGTGCAGAACGGCAGACCCGTGGCGGGGACGGCAACCACAAGGGTCTGCCGGGCGGCGTCGATCCGATAGTGTTCCATTTGGCTTACTTTACTGCGCCCAAGGTCAGGCCTGCGATGAAATGCTTTTGCATCAGAAAGAACATGGCGACCGGGGGCAGGGCCGCCACGATGGACCCCGCCGACACCAGATGCCATGCCGCAACCCATTGCCCGTTCAGGGACGACAACCCGGCGGTCACCGGGCGCGTTTCCGCAGAGGTGGTCAGCACCGTGGCCCAGAAAAAGTCGTTCCACACGAAGGTGAAGATCAGCACGGACAAAGCGGCAATCGCGGGTTTCATCAAGGGCACCACAATGAACCAGAAGATGCGCCATTCCGCGACGCCTTCGACGCGGGCGGCCTCGATCAGCTCTCGTGGGAGGGCCGCGATGAAGTTGCGCATGAACAACGTGCAGAACCCGGTCTGGAACGCGATGTGAAACAGGATCAGCGCCTGCGGTGTGTTGTAGATGCCCAGATCCAGCGTCAGATCGCGGACCGGCACCATCAGAATCTGGAACGGCACGAAATTGCCCGCCACGAACATGAAAAAGATCAGCAGGTTACCCTTGAACCGGTACACCCCCAGCGCGAACCCCGTCAGGCAGGACAGGGCGACAGCGCCGATCACGGTGGGGATCGTCACCACAAACGAATTGCGGATGTATTTCCACAGGTTGAAATCGAACAGCACCGACCAGTAATTTTCGAACGCCAGATAGCTTGGCAGGCCGAAATAGTTCCCCGATGCAAGGTCCGACGACGGCTTGACCGACGTCATGGCGATACCCAGCAAGGGCAACAGCCACAGGATCAGGGCGATGGGCAGCAGGGCCTGATAGGTCAGCCGTGCGGTGGCGGATCGTTGGGCAATGGGACGCGGAAACATGTCAGTGACCTCTTTCGTCGCGGACCATCTTCCAGATAAATCCGGCGATGAAGACCATCATGATCAGGAACAGGACGACGGCGATGGCGGCGCCGTATCCCATACGATAGCCGTATTCCGACAGCGCCTTTTCATACATGTAGAATGACAGGACGCGGGTTTGGCCAAACGGGCCGCCGTTCGTCATGATCGACACAAGGTCAAAGCTGCGCAACGCCCCGATCACGGTCACGACCACGGCAATGAACGTGGCGGGCCGCAACTGCGGCAGAACGACATACCACAGCATCTTCAACCCTTTGGCACCGTCAAGGCGCGCAGCCTCGATCTGGTCGGGCGCCACGTTGTTCAGCCCCGTCAGATACAGGATCATGCAATAGGCGATCTGCGGCCAAAGCCCGGCCACGATGATGCCGTAGGTCGCATATTCAGGGTTCGCAAGCACGGCGGTGCCGGTGCCGAACAGCCATTCCGTCAGCTGAAACAGCAGACCGAAATTGGGCGCATAGAACCATGTGAACATCAGGCCCACCACGACCTGAGAGATCACGAAAGGAAAGAAGAACAGCGATTTATAGATCCGGATGCCGGTGACGGTCTGATTCAGGAAAATCGCCAGCGCCAGCCCCGCAGGCACGGCCAGCATATAAAGAACCAGCCAGATCACATTGTTTTTCAACGATATGATGAAATTCCTGTCACCCCATAATTCGGTATAATTGCCGAATCCAACCCACCGCATCGGCGACAGGCCATCCCAGTCATAGAACGAATACTGGAACGATGCGGCGATGG
Organism: Rhodobacterales bacterium; assembly: GCA_038225335.1. Lineage (GTDB taxonomy): Bacteria > Pseudomonadota > Alphaproteobacteria > Rhodobacterales > Rhodobacteraceae > Loktanella. The sequence goes on along the minus strand of JBBREW010000112.1, from coordinate 4,399 downwards.
GCCAGACCACATAGACCGCGAACATGAACAGGCCCGGTCCCAGAAACAACCAAGGCGTCAGACGTTGCTGATTTGATTTCCACCACGACCGTTTCGGGCCGTGCGCGTCGGGCAATGCGGTCATGTGGTCTGGTCCCCTGGGTCATGCCGTAGTGGCGTCGGGGCGGCCCCGGGAACCGGGACCACCTGCAGTGTGATCGGCCCTGCGTTACTGGGCGTAGATGCGGACGCGGTCGCTTTCCAGACGGTTCAGGATGTCCTCAAGATTGGCCGGATAGGCCATGAACTCCTGAAAGCCTTCCATGCCGCTTGCGGCCATTTCGGCAGGCGCGTCGCGGTCAAAGAACTGTGCCAGACCCGATGCCTCTGACAGCATGGTGAACCCGGCCGCAAGGAACGGATCGTTTTCATCCACGGTGGACTGGTTGTTGACGGGCAGCTGACCCAGTGCGGTGTTCAGTTTCGATTGCACATCGGCCCGTGCAAGATAGGCAAGGAAGGTCTTGGCGTCTTCCGGGTTCTTGGCACCTGCGGGGATGTGAACCGTATCCGTCGGCGCATCCTCTGCCCGTTCCACGTCCGGGTTGATCGTCGGGAATGGGAAGAAGCCCAGCGTGTCGTCGGTCATGCCGCCGTCCTTGAACGTGGCCACGGCAAAATTGCCCATGACATAGTTCGCAGCCTTGCCTTGGCTCATCAGGGCGGCGGCGTCCTGCCAGTCGATCGCGGCGGCATTGGCGGTGATAAAGCCGGGTTCCACCAGACGGTTCCACTGGGCAAATGTTTCGCGCACACGCGCGTCGGTCCATGGGATTTCGCCCGCGGTCAGCTGCATGTGGAAATCATAGCCGTTGGTGCGCAGGTTGAAATAATCGAACAGACCCGCCGATGGCCACATCTGAGATGTGCCGGTGGTCAGGCAATCGATGCCTGCATCCTTGAACAACTGGCAGTTCTCAACGAACTGGTCATAGCTTTCGGGCACGTCTGCGCCGACCTGCTCGTACAGCGCCTTGTTGTAGTAAACACCCCACTGATAATAGGTATAGGGCACGCCCCACTGCTTGCCATCAATCGTCATCGACGATTCGGCAGAGGCAAGCTGCGTGGTCAGGTCGTTGTCAGCCCAGACATCGGACACATCCATGAACTGACCCGCATCGACAAATGGCTTCATCCGGTTTCCGGCATACCAGTTGGCCAGATCGGGACTGTCGGCAGTCAGAAAGTTGCGGATCGCCGTCTTGTAACCTTCGTGGTCGAACAGGTTCACCTGCACGTCGATATCGGGATATTCCGCTTCAAAATCTGCGATTAACGCCTCGAACGCGGCTTTGGGGGCGGGGTCTGATGTATCTGTATTGAATGTCAGCACGCGTTGCTGGGCGATGGCGGATGTGCCGGCCAGCAAGGCGACGGTCAATGCCAGACCTGAACGGATCAGACCGGCCTGATAAGGGTTGCGCAACATGGTTTCCTCCCTATTTTGCGACCAAACGTGGTTTCATTATTTGAAACTTGGTTTTGGATATTGATACTTAATCGCGAACCCCCTAGGCTTGTCAACAACCCCGTGTGCGGCACGATTGACCCACACGCCCCGAAAGGCACGATATGGCGATCAGCGGTGACGGCACCGTCGGCAAGGCACTCGATATTCTGGATCAGGTCGCCAGCTTTGGGCGGCCGGTGCGGTTTTCCGATGTGCTGGCCGACAGCCCCTTTCCCAAACCGACGGTCTACCGCCTGCTGCAGACGCTGGTCAGCCAGAACATGCTGTCCTTTGATCCGGACCGTCAGACCTATGCGCCCGGTGCGCGGCTGGTCCGTCTGGCCCATGCCGCCTGGGCGCAATCCAGTCTGGTGCAGGTCGCCAGTCCGCATCTGGTCCGCCTGTCAGCGGCCACCCACGAAACCGTGCATCTGGCGCAGTTGGATCACGGACAGGTGCTCTATCTCGATAAACGCAACGCCGCCCATCCCGTCGAGATGTTTTCGCAGGCCGGCAAGGTCGGCCCGGCCTATTGCACCGGGGTGGGCAAGGCGATGCTGGCCCACCTTGAACACGACGCAGCAGAGGCGGTGATTTCACAGCAGTCGTTCCACCGGTTTCAGCCCGGCACCCTGACGACCGCGGCCGCCCTGCGCCGGGAACTTGCGGCGATCCGCACGCGGGGTCACGCCTTTGACCGCGAAGAGCACGAGGCGGGCATCATCTGCATCGCGGTGCCGGTGCTGACCCCGACGGGGCGGGTGCTGGGGGCAGTGTCCGTGACCAGCACGACCGCGCGCACCTCGCTGGACGGGTTGGACCAATTGGCCCCGCAATTGCGCGATGCGGCCAATGCCATTGCCCGCGACGCGGCAAGGTGGAGCTTTCCCGATCAGGGCACACAGACAACATTATCAGCGGGGGAATAGGCATGTCAGGCGTCACATTACGCAACACGGTCAAGAAATACGGTGACATTCAGGTTGTCCACGGCATCGATCTGGACATCACGGACGGAGAGTTCTGTGTCTTTGTCGGCCCGTCCGGCTGCGGAAAATCCACGCTGCTGCGCATGATCGCAGGGCTGGAGGAGACGACGTCGGGCCAGATCACCATCGGTGCCCGCGATGTGACACAGCTCGACCCCTCGGATCGCGGCGTGGCGATGGTGTTCCAGACCTACGCGCTTTATCCGCATATGACCGTGCGCGACAACATGGGGTTCGGCCTCAAGATGAATGGCCACCCAAAGGCCGACATCGCAGCCAAGGTGGCCGAAGCCAGCCGCATTTTGAAACTGGACGACTATCTGAACCGCAAACCTGCGGCCCTGTCCGGTGGCCAGCGCCAGCGGGTCAGCATCGGGCGTGCCATCGTGCGCGGGCCAGAGGTCTTCTTGTTCGATGAACCCCTGTCGAACCTTGATGCGGAACTGCGGGTCGAAATGCGGGTCGAAATCGCGCGCCTGCACAAGGAAATCGGCGCGACCATGATCTATGTGACCCATGATCAGGTCGAGGCGATGACGCTGGCCGACAAGATCGTGGTGCTGCGCAAGGGCGTCATCGAACAGATGGGCGCGCCGATGGACCTTTACCGCGATCCCGACAACCGCTTTGTCGCAGGCTTCATCGGCAGCCCCGCCATGAACTTCATGGCCGGTGATCTGATTGATGGCACCCTGATCGTCCCGGGGCTGAAGGCGCGCTATGATCTGGGTGTGCAGCACCACAGCGGGGCCGTCACGGTGGGGATGCGCGCCGAACACCTGATCGTCGATGGGGCGGGCAGTACCCACACGGTCGATCTGACAGAAAGCCTTGGGGGCGTCTCCTATGTCTATCTGATGGGCGATACGGGCGAACGCCTTGTCATCGAAGAACGCGGTGATCACCGGTCCCGGATCGGTGACCGCGTCGGCATCAGCATCGATGCCGCCCGCATCTATCTGTTCGACCCTGCGTCAGAGGCGCGGATCAGGTTCTGACGGAAATCACCGTGACCGCCCGCACAGGTCGCGGCGCTTGCCCTTCTTCTCGTCGGAAATATCCCGGGGTCCGGGGCAGCGCCCCGGTCCGGCGGTCCAAAAAGGTAAGCCTGTCAGTAAAAGCCCGCCCGCGCGGGTGTCAGCGTTTGCCGTAATACAACCCGACCACGTGTTCGGCCTGTGCGAAAAACAGCCAGCGCAGGCAGGCGACCCCCGCCAGATGCGCCAGCACGGCCACCAGCGCCGTGACATGACCCAGACCTGCCGCGATCAGCGGGATCGGCACGCCGCAGGCCAGTATCAGACCGAGCACCCGCAGTTGCCGGGCGTGCCTGCGCCCCACGACATGGACGAATTCCCGCAACAGATAATTCGACCCCGTATGGGGCGGCATGAATGCCCGGACGCGACCGACCGCACCCAGCCCGGTGGCGGATGCCAGTGTCGTGCCGGACCGGGCAAACCGCGTATCCCCGGTGATCCATGCCATCAGTTGCAGGACGGCTGACACCGCCAGCAGGATCATCGCGATCCGGCCCTGATTGGCCAACAGCGCACCGCCCCCCAGCGACAGCGCCAGAAACAGGGCGGGCGTGGTCCAGTGTCGCCAGCGCGGCACGGTCCGCATCTGTGTATAGATCATGGCGGTGGTAAAGACGGTGATCAGGCACCCCGCCGCCGTGGCCCAGCCCAGAACGGCAACCGGCCGGTCCAGCGTTGCCAGCAGGCCGTGCAGGCTGCCCAGACCAAGGGTTGCAATCGCGGCGATGCCTTCACGGGACAACCAGCTGGTGCGCCACTGGGTCAAGGCCAGATAGGCACGTTCCGGATGGCCCAGATGGAACAGCGAAGCACTCAGCCCCCCCGCAGCCAGCACCAGCGCCAGACCGTGAAACCCCAGCGCGATCCAGCCTTGCGGC